>PMYF01000922.1:1063-12833 GCA_003171295.1 Acidobacteriota bacterium
GGACTTCCTTCCGTCAACCTCTCGTTGAGCAAGCGGACATTTCGATGGACTGACAATGTCTTTCCTTGGGCAAGTCCTGGCCGGGTACAACCGAGCAGCGGTGCAGGATATCACATCCTGCTGCCCGTGCGCCTTTGCTCATGCTCGCGGGTTGCCCTTTGTGTTAAAGTAGGCGTTTTGCCAACCGTCGCCCGGACTCCTGCCGGAGGCCAGGAAGCGGCGAGTTCGTGCTGAGGGGACGGACATGGATGAGCATCCGGAGTCGGCCCGCGCGCCAGTGACAACGGCTCGGGGTTCGATTCGAGAGATCGAGCGCCGTCGCAGTGAGCGTTTACTCCTTTCAGTTCCCATTCGGGTCGAGGGCGTGGACCGGGATGGGGGCAAGTTCTGGGAGGACACCCGGACGATTGTCATTAATCGGGAAGGCGCCCGCATTTACCTGAAACGCGCCGTTCCGGCGGGCACGACGTTGCTCGTCACCACCCAAGTGGGGCGCCGCACCGCCAAGTTTCGCGTGGTGGGCCCGACGCAGCCGAAAACGGGGGAGGGCGGTGAATGGGGCATCAAGTGCCTGGAGGTGAATTCCAATCTCTGGGGGATCGAGTTTCCGCCTGCTGACTGGAAAGAAGGCACGTGCAATGCACTGATCGAGTGCAAAAGGTGCCACACGAAAAAACTGAGCCCGCTCTCGCTGGTCGAACATGAAGTGTTGGCAACCTCGGGTCTGCTCGTCAAGGATTGCGAGCCGTGCGGGCGCACCACTTCCTGGGGCTATAGTGAGCTGCCCACGGGAATCCAAGGAGCCCCGTTCCCCAACGCGGAGGTCCTGGTCCCACTTGGCGCAAATGGGGCCCCCCGCCGCATCAATAATCGCGTGGCCTTGCAATTGCCGATCCGCGTGCGGAACTACTACGGTACGGAAG
Source organism: Acidobacteriota bacterium (assembly GCA_003171295.1). Taxonomy (GTDB): domain Bacteria; phylum Acidobacteriota; class Terriglobia; order UBA7540; family UBA7540; genus Bog-366. The sequence continues at coordinate 1,987 of PMYF01000922.1, forward strand.
AGCTTGCCAGGTCCGAAAACGTTTCGCGCGGCGGTATATGCTTCGTCACCGAAAAGACCTATGAGGTCGGAGAAATTCTCCTCATCACCTGCCCCTATGAAAAGGTTGGAGATAACATTGAGATGCGCGGCCGCGTCGTGCGCCACCAGGAACTGCAGGGAACCAGCCGCAAGGTTTATGGAATCTGTTACGAACGGTAGGGCCCGAGACCTGCAATAATTCGGCGGGTGATCCCCGGCGCGCCTGTCTGTCATCAACATCGGGTCGGCTTGTAGAACGAGCGACTTGCACTCAAATCATCTTCCCATCCAACGAGTCGGGTAAACTGTCTCGATGACTCGCCTCTTCCTGGTGTTCTTCTCCTGGTTCAGCGTATTCTTCCGTTCTCGGCACGACCTCGGACTTAAGCTTGCCGCCTTGCGCCATCAGTTCGCCGTTCTCAAACGCAAGAACCCTCGACCCCCGGTTGAGCCGGTGGGATCGCCTGTTCTGGCTAACCCTCCGGCGCCTGTGGCCAAAATGGTCGAGCGTCCTGCTGATCGAAAAGCCGGAGTCGGTCGTCCGTTGACATTGCGCTGGCTTTCGGTGGTACTGACGCTTCCTTCCTCGCCACCGCCCCGGTCGGCCGAAAATCACCTCCGAACTGCAGAAACTCATCCGCTCTATGGCAGCGGAGAATCCGACTTGGGGAGCGCCCAGGATCCAAGGCGAGCTCTTGAAATTGGGATTCGAAGTCTGTGAATACACGGTCTCTCGGTATCTTGCTCAAATCGATCGTCGCCCATAATCCGGCAAGGGCTGGTTAGCCTTTCTCAAGAACCATCGCGAAGCGATTGCCGCGATGGATTTCTTTACCGTGCCCACATCAACCTTCCGGCTGCTGTACTGCATCTTCGTGATCAGCCACAGCCGGCGGAGATTCCTGCACTTCAATGCCACGGAACATCCCGCCAGTCAGGGGATCCTCCAGCAACTGCGAGAGGTCATCCCGGAGGATTGTGCACTCCAGTACTTGATCCTCGACCGTGACGGAAAGTTCAGGGGAGAGGTTGCGAGGATGCTGGAATGCCTCGGGAGCAGGCTAATTCGAAGGGATTATCGCAGTCCCCGACAAAACGGCGTGGCGGAGCGCTGGGCTGGAAGCTGTCGCCGAGAACTGCTGGACCACGTGATCGTCCTGAACGAATCTCACGTGCGGCGGCCTGCTCGAAAGTACCTCCAGTACTATTACGAAGATCGCGTTCATGATGCCCTGAACAAAGAGACGCCCGCGGGGCGTGTTCTCGAACGGAGGCAGACCGACGCCGCCCGTGGGGTGGGTGTGCCGCGCGCCTGTGGCCTGCATCATCGCTATCCTTGGCAAACGGCGCCTGAAGCGCGTGCCTCTCCATGCCGTTGCCACCTCCTCCGCTGTTAATTCTTATGCAGTCAAAGTCAGGCGCGTCAGGCCTGTCAAAACTTTCGGAAGAATCGCGAGGGGCACGACACCGCGCCACGACAAGAAGGCTCGGGAGAGAGCAGTGATGCTGGTGAAAACTGGCCGTTTTCTCGGGCGCCGCCTTTTTGAAGACCCACAGGCTGCGCCCTCAACCCATCCGGCGTTGCACGCGAGGCGCGCGCCGCAAACACCCCGGCATTAGGCCGGAAGCTCCAACTCGTACTCCAGAATTTCCTCGCGCCCTTCGCGATTGGCTTTCGCCAGCACTTCACCCTGGGCCGAGAAGACCACGCACCCGCCCTTCGTGTCGTAGACCACGGAGCGCCCTACGCGGTTCGCCACCAGCATGGGCGCGCCGATACGCCTGGCGATTTTGCCGAACTCTTCGAAAGGTGGCAGGCTCTCGCGGTTATTGGGGAAGAAAACCGCCTGCGGTTTCAGGGCTGCAGCACGTTCAATGCAGCGTGCGGAGTCGCCATCCGAGCAGATGAAGCACGTGGCGCGCACGCCATCCACGGTGAAGATCTCCGGTCCGGTGCCGGGATCGTACCGCGCCCATTCGTTCCGATAGCCCACGTCTTTGAGTTCCAACCACAGCCAGGTCTTGCGGTAATGATAGAAGTATCCTTGGGTCCCACGAATACCTGCGAGTCATATATCCTGTCGCGATGCCTCTCCGCGAGCCCGAAGGCGCAAATCACGCGCAGTCGCTCCGCCAGCTTGGCCATGCGCGTCGTGGAAACTCCCTGCGGCACGAGTTCCGCGACGCTCTCTGACCTTTCAGCGTAATCGCACACGGTAAGTTCGTGGAACATGATCCAGCGCGCACCCGATTTCGCCGCCTGTTCAGCCAGGCGCTCCAGGTTGTCAAGATTTCTTTCCACCTGCCCGGCCAGCGAATCACATTGGATGAGCGCCACTGGAATCTTTCTCACTCGACCTTCCTTGCCGGCAGCGGGCAAATCGTCGGCTGGCGCTCCGGCCCAGAGTGCCCCGCTCGCCGCCCCTGCGACCAGAGTTTTCAGAAACCCTCGGCGGTTTTCAGGCATGAGTGTCTCACTCCTTTTCCTTGTGCTCTGCATTCACTCCCGCGTAGGGTCCAAGAACTCAAATGAAAGGCAGTTCCCTTGGCCCAATAATGCCCGCGCGCGGCGCAGGTTTCCGCTGGATCAAGAGAATCGCTTCTCGTTAGGTCGTCCCGGGTCCACACGCCTCACGGCTCGGTACGACTGGCTGCAACCAGCCTAGGAACGGTCCGCGCACGGCATTGGGAAGAGGGCCGGCGCACCGGATCATGAAGCACGCGCCAGCCCATCTTCTTGGCCTTGACGGCTAAGCGCCGACGCTGATCGTCGTTCAAGCGCAGCCGCTTGCTTCCGAGTTGCTCGCGCAGAACCCGGTTCTCTTCCTGCAGGTCGTCGATCACGTCGCGCTGATGTTGGTTCAAGCAGCCAGCAAGCGAAATCAGCAGCAGGCGAAATGTATCGAGTGTCAGAAGAATGTTGTCAGCATATCACCCGAGGACGGACCCGTGACATGCCTCAGACCCGCGCAGGCCAGGTCCTCGAACACGTTACATTTCAGTGGCATCCAATATTTGGACAGTACGCCCGCGCCAGATAGGTCGGATTGTGGCTCTCCAGTTCGATGGCACCTCCGGCCAAGGCAACTGGCCTTTCGAGCATCCGGCTAGTCCGCTCGATCCGCGATAACAGGCTGCTCCCGGGAAACGCTACACGTCTCCCGAGACGTAAAAGCCGGCCCAATAGTATGGATGCCCGAACGGTGGATCCTCCATCTTTCGGATCAACGGCTCCCAATCTTTGGTTTTTTCAGGCAGGAAGGTACCGAGCCAACTCATCACATCGTCTTGCGACATCCGCATCGTAATCTTCTGGGCTTCATTCAGAGCGGCAACCACCGTGTGCTTTCCGTCGCGGAGAAACTGGTAGTGATTACCCAGCAGGATTGCCGCGGCGATCTGGTTGACCTGCCATAGACTCGCAATCACGTATTGGGCGCCCGCGGCGAAGAATGCGAGCGGAAGCCCGATGTATTCCGCCGAAACCAGCGTACGTGCCAGCCCGCTCTCGCATGCGCCCATCGTGACAGACCTGCATCCAGTGATATCGAGATTCGAAAAGATCTTCGAGAACGGTACGGCTTGTCCACCGCTGAAGCTCAAATGACTGTTGGTGGGATCATCCGGTTCGTACTGTCCATGACAGGCGAAAAAAAGATCCGAGGGCCGCCGGCTGCCCAGCGACGCGATAACGTCGTCCCATGAAGAATTCGGCAGCACGCTCAGGTCGCGATGGTTAGCCGCCTCCAGCATGCGGAACGTGCCCTTGTACGCCAGAGTTCCGCCCTCGTCATAAATTGCCCCGAGAGTTCCCGCGTAAGGCGCCGTGGTGTCCTGATGAACTTGGAAAAACAACCCCAGCGACTGTCCATAACTGACCTGGCAATGTTCGATCAAGGGTTTGCCGCTCACCTTCAAGGCATGCAGCGGCACTTCGTTCATGGAGAAACGGGGAAAAATCTTGAGATGCTTACCTTTGAGCAATGGCAGGAGGGCCTCGAAGAGCGGACCGAGGCGATTCTCGTAAAAGGTGAGCAACTCTTCAAGCGCGCGGCGCATTCCCACGGCTCGATCGGGTAAAGTCTTTGCTGCTTCCAGCGCGCTGTGATACGCCTCATGGCATTGCTGCCATTCGGCCAACTGCAATCCCCCTGCCCCGATCGCCGCGACTCCCGTACCGGTATCGACCAGCGCTGTAATGGTCTGCCTGGCGCCGACATGGAATAGAAGAAACGCCACATTCGGAAGACGCAGCGCGAAGAGCTTGGCCGTAATCTCATCGCTCAACTGCGCATGCGTAATCGGGGAAGTGAGCGCAATCCGGGTCTTCATGTAGAACTGTCGCGCCTCGCGATTTTGTTCAACTGATTTGACGTAGGTGAGAAAGTCCTGGTCCAAATCCCCCTTACTATTGAAGGTTGTCAGGTGCTGATGGAAGATCGCCCGGCACTCCTGATACTTCGCATGAACATCGGCCCCGAGGGCACTGGCAGCTTTGCTTTCCGCTACCACCTCGGTCGCGTAACGAGGTCCGGAAGCTTCTATCTCAGCTACCGAGTCCCGCTCGTTTGACAGCATGGCCACCTGGACCGCATTATCCACATACGAACGGAACAACTGCTGTTTGATCGCTCGGGCAATCGGGAGCACACCCATGCCGATATGACCCTCAAACATCAAGCGCCCGACTTTGTAGCACTTTAACGCTGGTTCCAGTTCCTTTGGCGGATGCGCCGGATCTATGTCCAGTGGCGCTTGCCGCAATCGTACATCAGCCAATTCCCGGGCCGAAAGAGCTTGCCAATAGCTGAACTCCGGATGTGACTCGTGAGAGAAGGCGCGTTGAAACTCCCGCGCTGCTTCCTCCAATTGGCCCGAGTTACGCAGCACGTAGCCGTAAAGCCGATGAAGATGCCCGATCTCGGTGTCCAGCCCGGCGCCTTGTGCTTCTTGCAAGGCCAGCCGGAACTGTTCCCCCGCCGCATCCAGTTTGTCCAATCCCTCGTAAACGCTGCCCAGGAACCGCCGGGCTAGCACGCGACAGTAGAGGTCATCGGATTTCGTGCATTGATCGATGACCTTCAGGTAGTCCTCTGGCGCCCGTTCGTGCCGTGGTTTGTCCAACTCCGGAAAAGCCATCGTGAGATCCCACCACGTTTTCTCCCCATAGAGATGCTCGGTCAATTGGTTGATCCCACTGTACGGAGCAGCCGTGTACCACTGCCGGTAATAACGATACACGGTTCGCATGCGGCTCAGCAGGTCATTGGCAATCTTCTGTACATTGGGGTCCTCCTGCTGTGCGAGCCATTGCGCCAGGACGTTATACCCGTTCTCAAGAGATGGCAGTGACAAATCTGAGTTCAAATTGATCTGCGCCTCTGCATAGAGGCGGCAGCCGGCCACAAAATACAGCGACCCCAGTTGTTCCATTGATTTCTGAAACAGAAACGTCAGCTTGTAGGCGGGTAACCGATACCAGCGCACCCACCGGTCCAATTCCCCGGTCATGCGCTCTTGGTCTTCAGGCGAAGCGCACACGGAGCTTATCTGGTCGACGAGTGCGGGAACCTGCGGGGTAATTCTACGTGAATCGAATTCATTCTGGACGAGAAAGGTCAGTACACTCTGCACGGCCTGTGCCTGGCGTTCGGTTAACAGGTCGCCGGTGGGCTTTGAATGAATCCGCGAGCCTTGCTCATCTGAGGACATAAGTGCGCGGTTGGGGCGGCTGGAACTGAGTCTTGAAGAACCGCCCAAAGGGTCCCGCATGGCGCAGTTCGCCAATCAGTGTAGCGCTCACTGTCACCGTTGCGCCCTTGGGTGCCCGCAGGATAGCGTTCGGCGCGAATCCATTCTGAATCGCGCTGTCCGTGACGTACCAGTGCACGGGATTGGACATCCTTCCCGAACTCTGCAACCTTACGAATGTACTTGTCCACTGGAACGGTAAACTGAGTTTGAGACCAAGGCATTCGCTCAATGGAGCAAGCGGCGCGGTTGCTCCGCTCAAACTCAGAACGAACTGAAGCGCTTTGGACACGTCCAGGCTGGCCTCACCGCTCGCCAATTTGTTAACATCCACCTGGGTTGTCGGAAACAGATCGTAAGCCACGATGTCCTCGTGCTTCTTCTGTTCGGCTTGCAACTCGAGTTGGAGCCGCAAACGTACCAGGCGATGGTCTCCGGCCAGGATGATCGTCAGCGGTATTTGGACGGAATAGAAAGAATAATTCCCGCTGTCCGGCGGGACCTCCAGCCCCCCCGGCGTCTTGTGCTGCTGAGCATACGTGATCAGTTCAACCCAGTCCAATGCCGCGGGCAGTTCCAGCATCGTCTTGTCGAGCATTTCTCTTGCCTGCGTCTCATCGGCTTTGACGAGCATGTCGTCCGCCAACACGCCAGCGAGTTCATCTTCGGCATCCCACTCCGGGACCGAAGTAGGCTCAAGATCCAATCGAAGTTTTTCCATTTGTCACGCCCTTGATGTGGTTAGAGTACTTGGCCATTATAGCCGTCCGCGAGCGTGGAAGCCAGGCTGGCAAGCCAAATAACTCTTGCTGCCAGCCCAGGCCGTTGTCGGTCCTCCGTGGGCTCGCCGGGTGTAAGATCGACCTTGCCAGTTACGGTTAGCCGGAGTCACGCAGGTTTGCCGAAAGGATACGATGAAACGCTATTCACTGCTGTGTCTTCTCCTTCGACTTGTCACAAATTGGAGGCCCAAAGAGGCGATCCAACTTGGCTGGCCATTGGTCCGATTGACGGGTACAAGGCTGCGCCCCACCATCCCGAGGAACCAGACCGATCCACTTTTGCCAAGCGGAGTGTGGAAGCCGATGCCGAGTGTTGATTCACGGGTCTTAGGTTCAGCAGCAGTCGCTCTTGTGGCATCCTGATCATAGAGTTCGAGGTCGAGTTCTGTTTTCTTCTTAAACTCGTGACCCACGATTACGCCTCGTATCCACGAGTTCGGGACATCCTTATTGGTAAACCAGTATCCAAATTCCCCGGAGATACGGATGGGGCCGATTCGGGCGTTTGCTTCCATGGGCATGAGAAACTGGGGACCCGGCTCCACAATGTCACGGCGTACGGAGCGGGTGGGGTTGCTCAACAGGAGCTGAGGATAGATCGACATAGCAAAATTGGACTCCCTCTTACCATTTGAGTCCGGCGCTGCGGTTTTCGGATGGTGCGAGTAAAAGCGCCACTTAACCCCAAACAAAGAGTCTCCGAGGCCTGCGGCAATATGGTCGGAGGAGTCCCGCGTCTCGTGAATGCTGAGAGGCACCTCGTACTTGAGCTGAACCCTGTTGCCCAGGCCGTAATTGATGTCAATGTTGGGCGTTACATACGAGCCTTCAGACGGATTGCGATCGCCCACGAGGACCGTATTTATCTCCCAATCCCTGCTTCCTGGAGTGTCAGGATCATCCGATCGAAATGGTGGCCCGCCCTGTGCCAAGGCCAGAGGCGAAAAGCGAGTGAGGGCGGCTAAAATCAGGCAGAGAAATGGAGCGATCCGTTTCAAGGCACTATACTCCTCCGGCAATCGGCGAATCGAGCGTCGTAGACAAATGAACTCCCGGAGCATGCAAGGGAGGGCGGACCGGTTATCTCTTTTTCTTGGCTTCTTGCCCGGAAGCGGCCGCCAGAAAGCGGTCGCATTGCTCGGCATGCAGTTTCGCCGCTTCGGCGTCGTGATGAATTGCATGTTGACTGTGTCCGTGAGCAAGGTAGGCGTGGTGCGCGGCCTTTTCATGCTCCGCGGCCTCGTCGTATTTCGCTGCCTCTTTGTAATGGTAGGCCGCGCGCTCATGATGACGAGAAGCGTGATGGTAATGTTCCCAAGTCTTCGACATACACTTCTCTTTCTTTAGGTTTCTGGCGAGTTTCTGGGATCGATAAAACTTTCCTGAACAGATGCTCAGACACCCCGCAGCAGATTGGGCCGCCCGGGAAATCAAAAACTATTGTTTCATTCCGACTCCGCCCTTGTCTGGTCAAAAGGGAACATAGGATCTCCAAGCCCTTTGTTGGCAAAGAGGATTCCCGTCGAGCGTGCGCTGGTTCCCTTGTCGGGAAAGCAGGTTCACTTGACCGGGGACGGATGCCCCAGGCCCTTTTGGGGGGGCAGCGCCCAGAGAGGGCTGTGGGCGAGCGAGAAAGGATTTAACGGTGTGGATTCGCGTTCAGTAACCGAGGACGGTTGCTGAAGCCTCAGGGTCGCTCCCACGAAAGCAAGGACGGGATTACATTTCGAGTTCGACGCCGGTCAAGCGGCTGCGCCCTAAACCTGACCCGCTACCCGCTTTAGATTTTGCCCGGGAAATGCCGTGGGACGGTTTCGTCTGTCCCCAAGGATCTGTCCTCAATATCCGAACAATATGTCGTTCTCCGGTTACGCCAATTCGCGTGAATATTTGCTGCCGTTGGGGAGGATAGCGAGACGAAGCGAGGGCGGGGCGAGAGGTGAAAAATGGCTACGCGGCTCGAAACAGCAGCAGATCCAAACTGAACGTCACTCGCATCGCTTCGACTGGCTGCGATCGCATCGGCCGATAAATCGAAAGCAGGACGTCGTGAACGGCGGCAGCGTCGAGATCGGCGGTGGTGGTGATGCGGCGCCGATTGACGAGCGCGAAGTCGTGCACGAATGTCTCGATGGTTCGGGCCACGCGATCACGGCCCGCGCCGCGCAGCTCGAGGAGATCCTCAGGCGCGGGAATGGCCACGAGGAGGCGCCCGTCATCGCGCAGGACACGCCGGAATTCGCGCGCATTCATCCGCCCCGTGATCGACAGGACGATCGAGAACGAGCGGTCGGCGTATGGCACGACGCGATCGGCATTGGCCACGATCCACTCGCATCCGGGGTAGCGCCGCGCCGCGACATCAATGGCCGGAATCGAGATATCGACGCCATGCGCGTCGAAGCCGGTCTGGCGAGCCAGGGTACCGAGGTAGAAACCGTCACCGCAGCCGGCATCGAGAACGATCTCGCGGGGCGATGCGACCATGATCTCCGCGATCGCGCGCAGCAGCGGGTCGGTCACGCCGCGATCGTGCAATCGCCGCCGCCCTGCGACGGCAGCCGCCGTGTCTCCCGGCTGCTTTGATCTTCGCTCCTGTGGCTGAAGCAGGTTGATGTATCCGCTGCGCGCGAAGTCGAACGAATGTCCGCGCGTGCAGAGCAGTCGCCGCCCCTCGCGCATCAGCGCCATGTGGCAGCCGCGGACGGGGCAGAGTAGCATGCGTCGAGTATAGCGGTTGGTGACGCCCCGATGATAATGAAGTGCGTGAGCAGCTAAGAATCCGGACAGAACAACGGTGCAGCGCCGAAGCCTGGAGGAAGTAGTTGGCCCTCTCCTCGTTCTGGGTTTTTAAGACGATGGTCGAGTTGGGGGCCGAGGTCACGTCCTCCTTGAAGCCGCGCCCGACCCTGAACAACTGCGGGATGCTTTGCCTCGAGAAGAGGCAGGCGGTGCTCGTGCCGCGCGCGGTGTTGAGGATATGAGCGAAGTTCTGGTAGTAGCGGCCGTTCAGGGGGAACTATGATCGGCAGCTCAACACCGCGCAGGGCCCGCGGTCAGGCCCTGCGGCTTTTCCAGCGACGCGGGCACTAGCCACGCCGCCACAAGATAATCCAAATTTCCGTAAGTCGCGTCATCAAAGCCACGGCGCGGTGGAAAAGCCCAAGGCTGAACCGCGAACCTTGCGCTACATTTTCTCTTGCGTGCCTCCTCATCCAGCCGCCGCGGATTGACGATTGCCACTTTGCCCTTGGATTCGAAAGCGCGAATCTGAGGAAGAACCGCAGACCTCAGCGACGGAGGTCCGCGCCACGCTTGCTCGACCACCCCTGGCCCGTTCCTGAATCAGGTAGGGAGTGTGCAGGCGCACGTAGCGCCAGCGTCTCGCTGGCCACCCGGCAAGTCGGCGAACTGCTGGGTATCAAGTGGGCGGACGTCGATTTCGATAAGTTATTTAGAATGTTGGCGTCCCCGACGGGATTTGAACCCGTGTTACCGCCGTGAAAGGGCGAATAACGCCTCCAGCGGACCCGCGCCAAATCGCTAAATTCTCGAATCTTAAGGACCGCCCCTTGCACTTATGCTGTAATTGGTGGGTCTTCGAGCCCATCCTAAGCAACCTGAAAGCAACCACGTTTTAAGTCTTTTCTGAGTCCCGTGAAAGCCCTGAAACTGGATAATTCCAAGAGTAGACAGTGTATGATTTCCATAACACGAGCATGGGCTTGGCAGCGGGCTCGCGTCACAGTGACAGCGATTGACGCCCGTGGACTCCAATTCCACATCCTTCGTCACCACTTCATCACCGGGAATAGAACGTATGGTTTCCCCGGCTTTCGAAGCGAGGGCAGCCCATCCCTGGCAACGCCCCGGAGCTCGGCTTGACTATTTCTCTTCGGCGTCCTAGTTTGAATATATCCCGGTAGCCTAACGGTGGGCTGGGAGACTGCCGATGCAAACCGTTCCTTTTGCTCACCTTCGTCGGTCACAACGTGAAGCCGCGACAATTCCGGTTATTCTTGTGGTGCCTTCCGAAGGCAGCAAGGACCATGAAGCGTGTATGATTGACGTCTCGCACCTAGGCGTACGCGTTCGGACTGCTCTGAAGTTGGTTCCCGGGGAGCAGGTTGGAGTCGTGCCCAAGGGCGAATTCCCGCACGCGGTCCCAACCCGCTTGATGTGGCTCCCGACCCGCGTGGTGTGGGTGCGAGGAGAGCCCGGCCTCTGGTTCGTCGCGGGATTAGAATTCCTGCAAACCCTGCCAACTTAACTGTCACTCGCCACTATTCCATCC
>PMYF01000856.1 GCA_003171295.1 Acidobacteriota bacterium
TTCCGCCGCCTGCCGGCGCGCGCGGTCTACATCATTCTCTGCCCCAATCACACCGGACGCGGCGCCCCGCAGGCGATCATGTCCACGGGCGAGTGGTTGACGCCCCTGGGCCCCGTGCCCGTAGACACCGAACTAGCCCGCAGCCTGTGCCATTCCTGCCACCTGCTCATGGAGGACGTCAAGGCCCATGAAGACGAGCACTCCCTGGAGGTGCAGCTTCCCTTTCTGCAACGCAGCGTGGGCGCATTCAGCTTCGTTCCAATTGCCCTCGGCGTGGGCGGGTTCGAGGCGCTCGAAGCGCTCGGTCACGGCATCGCGCAAGCCCTAAAGCTTTTGCCCCGCCCGGCGCTGATCGTCGCTTCCAGTGACATGAACCACTACGAGCCGGACGACGTCACGCGCCGCAAGGACGTCATGGCAATTGACCAGATCAAGGCCCTCGATCCCCAAGGACTGTATGAGGTCATCCGCCGCGAGGATATATCCATGTGCGGCTACGGCCCCGCCATCGCCCTGCTCACCGCGGCCAAAGACCTGGGTGCAACTCGCGCCGAACTTGTCCGCTATGCCACCTCCGCGGACGCCGGCGGCGACCGCAGCGCCGTGGTCGGCTACGCCGGTATCATTGTTTCCTGACGGGAACTCCCCCGCCCCTTCCCCCCTGAAGCTGTGGCGTTGTCCCCCGAGGCTCTTCCTGCTGCAGAAACGCGAAGGCGCGCCCACCTTGGGCACGAAGATGAGCGCACCCCTAACTCACCGATCATATGTGGTCGAGCCTTCAGCGGACAACCCGGCTCGGCGCGCGGCGCTGGCTAATGGTGTCCGCCACCGGCGCTGTTGCTTCCCGCGTGGCTTCCGCCGGATCCTCCGCCCCCGCCCCCAAATCCACGTCCACCGCTACCCTGAGACCCGCCTCCCGAATGGACGCCCTCGGACACCGGGGATACCGACTTGGTGGCGGAGGTCGCAGGCCCTCCGGAATTCACGGAGGAGATACGCGTGCCCGGGTTGGCAGGTGCCCCCGCCTCCACCTGCGGTGCTGCGGCTGGGGCGAACCCATACCTCTCCGTCCGTGCGCCCGTAACCGGAACCGGTGGCTGCAAACCCCCAGCGTCCGGAGCACGATTCCCCGCGTCGTGGGTCCCCACCGGCAAGGGTCCAATCCGCTCCGGCTTCGCCGCAGGGGCGGCAGCAACGGGCGGTTCGGTTCGCGCGGCCGCAGGCTCTGGGGCCGCCGTCACGTGTGGGTTATTCACGTAGTTGCCCCTGTGGGGATCATAGGCAATGCCCGATTCAGGTGATACCCCGACCACGCGCCGGGGTGGCGGCGCAGGCGCAACCATCCTTGTCCCGCCCACTCCTGTCACTTTCCCCGAATTATAGGTATTATCATTAGTGGTAATAGACATGGTTGCGCTATTACCCCTGGAGAGGGGCCGTCCAGTTCCGTACGCGGCAGGTTGGGGAGCAGCCGGGCCGGGCAGCAGGGCTGCCGTCGTCGGGTGGACCCCCGGCTGGTTGATCTTTTCTCCTGCGGCCGGGTTGAAACCCAGCAGGCTCGCGGAATTCACCCTCCCCCCGTTGCGAAAGGTATTCGTGCTCACTACCGCTCCGCCGCATCTCGCGCCACCCAGGCAAGGATTCGAGGTGGGTTTTCCGTGCACCGGGTGCGCCCGCGGAACCCAGCCGATCCAACCCGGGCCCGTGTACCAGGTCACCATTGCCGGTGACCACGCCCCGAAACTGCCGGGGAACCACGCCCAACCCATTCCGGGCACCAGCTCCCAGGCCCCGTAGTGGTAGGGCAGCCAACCCCACGGCTCGGCGGCAATCCAGGTGTAGCCCCATCCCGCATACCAGCACCACTGGCCCTGCGTGTAAGGCGCCCAACCGTAAGCAAGCGCGGCGGGCGTCCATCCGTAACCCCAGCCCGGCAGGTAAGACCAGTTGCCGTATTCGCCCAGGTCGCTCCACCCGTAACGCGAATCTGCCGTGTTGCCCGTGTATTCGTCCGGCAAGGCGCGGGTTTGCGCCATCCCGGCACGATTCTCGCGCTCCTCCACCCAGTTATCCCAGTCATCCTTGGTTATGCCCTGCGAGACATTGGCAAGATCGCTCGTGTCCGGCCGCAACTCCAGCACCGCGTCCTTTTCGAGCGCCCAAGTCCCCAGGTTGCTCGCCACATCCACGATGCCCTTAAAAACCTCCACGCGTTCCACGCCTTGATCCACATCCACGCGGAAGAACGCTTGGCCCCGCGCCGTCAGCGTGCAGTTGGGCGTGGCCAACTCAAAAGAATCCTCTTCGCTTTCAAGCCGGGGATGGAATGTCCCGTAACCCTGCTCAAGTTGCAGGTGATTGATCCTGCCGCCGCTGGCCGCGAGCGCCAACTGGGTGAAGTCCAGCAGGGCGCGCTGGCCCAACCGGATGGCGCCGCCATTCTCAAACTCCACTTCCGCGAAGCTGCCCTCCCCTGTGGAGAGCTTGAAACCTTCTTCGAGAGGCGTATTGACCGGCGCCTGGGCCCACTCCTGCACATCGGGCCGCGCGATGGTTACGGTGCCTTCTACAAAACTCAGACGAACAATGCGCGCATGAGAGTAGCCCTGTCCCCACAACAAGCCTGCTGTAAGCAGGCCGAACGTCCCTGCCGCGAAGGTCAGAAGGAAGCAACGACTGCGCCGTTTCATGGGGCACCTCCCCGCTATCTACTGACTGTCCGTCCCCTCCTCATCGTACACCTACCTAGACGAACCGAATAACTCAAAAGTTGCAGGCAGCGGCTGACTTCAAGTCCGCTTTCGCAGGGAGGGGTGAGGGGAGCGAAGGCCGCAGTTCTCTGTATGCCGCGCCAGGGCAGGCCCTAGTTGGTCTCGCGAATGCGTTTCAGGATTTCCTGGGCGCGAGCCTGGGCCAGGTGCAGGAGGCGGGGATTGCCGGCAATCTTTTCCAGCGTGGGGACCAGCAGGCCGGTTTCGAGCAAGCCGTGCNNGGCGATTTGCTCAAACAGCTCGGTAAGTTGCTGAGCGGTGTGGTTCTCGGTGTAGTTAAACTCCGCCCGGCTGACCTCGCCGCCGGCCTCATAGGTGAAAGTCTTCAGGCCCAGGTTGGCGACCTTGTGGCGACTCTCCAGATTGAGGGAGTTGAAGTAGCCCAGCGAGCTTGCCATGGAAAACAGGCGTTGCGTGGTGGCCCGAGAGATCTCAAGCCCGCGCGGGTTGGGCGCCTCGGCGAGTTGGCGCCCCTCATAGGTCGCGTTGCCGTTCGTATCCANNCGGCTCGGCGCCGTCCAGTGCCCAGCGCCGCACACCCCGGCAGCGAGCGCCAGGATTCCCACCGCCCGCTGGAAGAAACGATGCCAACGAATCATAAACCGGGATGTGATCTCGGAGTTACATCCTTCCGTCATTGCTCTCTGATTCCCGGCGAGATCCGGAACCCAGCCCGGGGCTTGGTTCGAGACCCGGGGACCCGAGTCCCTCACGGAGTGAGAGGACGACCCAGCCCCTGCGAGTCATCCCGGGCGCTATGGGGCACACCAGTCACGGGGATGAACCGCCCCCTTCCCGCCTGCGGTAGTAGGGGTTAGCGGGTGATGGGATCCGGCCGGGGTAGCGAAGGGGAACCACTCTCCGGCCCCGCACTACCGGGTACAGGGCGGGCTCCCTCCCCATCCCGGAGGGGAATCAAGCCGCCCCTACTTCGTCTGCGTAAGGGCGTTTAGTTCCGCCTCTTCGATATCGAAGTTGGCGTACACGTGCGAGACATCTTCGTGGTCTTCGAGTTCATCCATCAGCCGGAGCATCTGGTCAGCCTGTTTGCCGGTCAGTTTCACGTAGGTCTGCGGCACCATGGTAACTTCCGCCGCCGCCGGGATGATCTGCGCGGCCTTCAAGCCTTCCACCACGCTATGAAAACTCTCGGGCGAGGAGAGAATTTCCCAATTGCTGCCGTCATCGTTCATGTCATCGGCGCCGGCGTCCGTGATGAGCTCCAGCAGTTTTTCCTCGCTCGCCTTGCCTTTCTCCACGACCACGTAGCCCTTCTTGTGGAACATCCACGCCACGGAGGCGCCGAAGGTCCCGCCGTGCTTGGCAAAGGTGTGGCGGATTTCGGAAGTCGTGCGGTTTTTGTTGTCCGTCGTGACTTCCACAATCATGGCGACCCCACCGGGCCCGTAAGCTTCGTATATACCTTCTTCATACGTCGAACCGGGCAGTTCGCCAGTGCCTTTCTGGATGGCGCGCTTGATGTTGTCGGCGGGCATGTTCTCGGCCTTGGCGGCGAGNNNGCCGCGCCCTTCTTATGCTTGATCGTTGCCCACTTAGAATGGCCTGACATAGGAAAACTGTCCTTTCAACTTGTGGCATTTGCTCCCATGGCAACCCGCTGCGGTCAAGGGGTTGGGGGTTGCACGAGAATGACTATAAGGCGGGCAAAATGGTAACACAAGCCGGAGCCGGAAGCTATCAGGACCCATGCGCAGCCGCGCCCGGTGGCCCGGCCAGCTTGGCCGTGCCTGCCTGACCCGCACCGGCGAGACGCCTGCGCCACGCCGCCTTGCCGGCGCCCGGCCGAATGCATCTACTTCCGCGCCGGCTTTAGGGTCCAGGCCTGCAGTTTGGCGAGCGACATCAGCTTGGGCGCATGAAAGCCGCGGGGGAAAATCACCCAGCCCCAAAGCTCCGGGGAATCGTCCGCTACATAATCGCCTGCGGCCAAGCGCGCCGGCCCGAAGCTGACGCTGTCCGGCGGTTCGCCCTTCTCGGTAAGCGTCACCGCCAGTTGCGCCAGCCCCACCAGATAGCTCTCCGGCGGAATGGGCTGGCTGCCCAGCCAGACAGCATTGGGGATTTGTCCCGTCTTCTCCAACTCATCTTGAACATCCAGCACGGTGCGCGCCACTTGCGTCCAGGCGGCTTCCTGCTTCGCGGTGAGGGGCAGGGGCGCCGATGCCGGCCCGTAAGGCGTGCCGTCCAGGATAAGCGGGTCCGCGCCGTTCCGCCGCACCAGGTTTGCCACGAACTTGTTAAGCAGGTAGAAAACTTCGCTGGCGCTCAGGCTGAAGCGCTCGCCCGCCTGGAAGGACACTTCTGAATCCACTTGGCCCGCGATACCGATGATTTCCTGCTTCGAGAAGACGTGCTTCTGCGCCTGGTCCCGAAACATTTGCGCCGCTTGGGAAGCCGTGATGAAATCTACGCGCGGGAAGGACTTCATGAAGACGACCAAGTCTTCCAGGTACTTGAAGGCTCGCTCGCTCTCTTCCGGCGTCTTCAGGGGCGGGAGTTGCCAGGCCTCCGGCGGCGGATTGGCTCCTTCCCGGAAATTCACGCCGTCCCAGAATTCCTTGTGGACGAATTCGCAGGGATGGAAGGGCAGGCTGATTACTCCGCCTTCCTTCCGGCTGGTCATCCGGAAATAGAAATCCTGGAACTTGGCTTTGGCCGCGTCCAGGTTGGACCAGCTTTCGTCAGCCCGAAGCTGCTCACCTTCCTGCGTGTTGAAAATGTTGAGGAGCCCTCCGTACCAGAATGGGCGGCCTTTCAGCCCCACCTGCTTGCCCTCGTCGAGATATACCCGTACGCCCCACTTCTGGAGCGCAGGGAAAGCCTGCGGCGCCCAGGAAACGCCCGGCTGCCCATACGCCACGGGGATTTTCCCGAAAATGCGCGCCACGTCGTCGAAGCCCTGGCGTTCGCGGCGCGTAAATTCCTCCGCCCCCGTGACCCAGTCAAGTGTCGACTCGTATTCCGCCACCGTGGGATGCTGGCTATGGGTGTTGGTGTGATACCCGATGTCGTGGTGCGCGAGCGCGCCGATCACATCCTGCCGGTGGCGCCGCTCCAGCGTGCGCGCCTTCTCGCCCACCACTTTGAAGGTGGCGGAAACCCCCTGCTGCGTCAGAAAAATGGCGAGGCGCTTCGCGGCGTCGTCGCTCTGCGGCAGAATGTAATCTTCAGTGTCAAACCAAAGCAGGATAGAAACACGTCCGGGGCTGGGTTTCTCCTCCTGGACGGGGGACGGCCGGGGATGAATCCGCGGTAACCCGAAGTTCGGAGCAATGGGATTCTGGTTCGGGACCTGGGCGGAGGCTGGGGCTCCAAGGATCAGGATCATCGCCGCCGCGGCCCATCCCCCCGCCAGCATCGCGGCGAGAATTCTCCACGCGCCGCCTTTCAAGGTCCGTATCCTGCTGCCCATGGTCGCCTCCCGAAAGCCCGATGCGAAAATCCTCCGCCCCGCGGCTGCNNGCTTGGAAGATGGATGCCCTTCCACCTTGGACCTTCGGCTTTCAACTCTCGCCCTTCGCTTCCGGACCCGAACCAAACCCTGAAACCATTAAAGCAACCATCAATTAGATGTCTCCAAGCTCTGCAATATTTTATCGAAGGTGGGTGTGTAGGATTCGAAGGCTTTTTCCGGAGCAACAAAGATCAGCGCCAACAGGTAGTCGCCCTGGCGGATCGTCACCAGGTGGTCCGTTTCTCTCTGCCCCTCGATCGGGGAAACATTCTGCAGCAGCGTGCTGACCGCCGAGCGTCCCTGCAGGTTCATCCCGGTTTGCTGCAGGACGTGCAGTTGGGGGTTCGATTGCCGCATGGAGTCCACCAATTCCTGGGTCGCATCCACCAGCCCCCAATTCTCCCGGACCGGCCGGTTGCGGCTCAGGGCCACTCCGTAAGCCTGCGCCGTCTCCCCCTCGGGCCCGGTCACCATGCCGCCGGGAGGAAACAGCGCCACCCCATCTTCGCTCTGCTGCACCTGCCAGTTATCGGGGTAGCTCAAGACCAGCACCTTCCCGTCGTAACGGATCATGTGCTCGGAAGGCGGGGGGGGCGGTTGACTGGCGCTTGCCGTCGGCATGCCTTGCGCTTTGGGTGGCGGAGGCATTCCCGCCAAGCGCCGCTTGATGGCCTCGAATTCCGGGCTATCAGTCTTTGCACTCCGCGGCGGGCCTAACTTCCCGATTTCCGCGTCCAGATCCTTGATGCGGTTCTCAGGATTGGGATGATCGGAGAAGAACTGCAGCGTGCGCTGCGGATATTTCTTTTCGATGATCTGGAAAAACTGGGACAGGGCGCGGGGATCGTACCCCGCCTGGTAGAGGATGTAAGTCCCCACCTCATCCGCCTCCGCCTCCGCACTGCGTGAATTCTTCAGCATCAGCGAATTCAATCCCAGACCGATGCCCATCTCGGCCAGTTGGGCCGTAATGCTCCCGCTCTGTCCCAGAATACTGCCCAAAATCGCCAGGGGCGCCTGGGCCAGCACGGCCTGGGAGGCCATATGCGTACCATGGCGCATCACTACGTGGCCTGACTCGTGGGCCAGCACGCCCGCCAGTTGCGCTTCGTTCTCCGCCGCTTCTATCGCTCCGCGGTTCACATAGATGTACCCACCGGGCAGGGCGAAGGCATTGATATCCGTGCTGTTCACGACTTTATACTGCCAGGTGTATTCCGACGGGTTGTTGGGCGCGCAAGAGGCCAGTTTTTTCCCCAGGCCGTCCAGGTACTGCAATACCTCGGCATCGTTCAGCAAAGGGAGTTGCTTGTCCAACTGCGCCGAGCTTTCCTTCCCTACCTGCACGTCCATTTGAGGGGAAAAGAGATTGAAACCGGGGTTGAACTGGAGTCTCTCTGCGCCGAAAACGGCGTGGGGCAGAATAGCGAACGACACGAATATCACCCTCGCCGTGAATCTTCCAAACACCCGGCGGGCCACCCGGCAGATCATGGCTTCCTTTTCCCCTCTGTTGCCTGACTGCAACCCCTCTTCGAACTCGCCCGCATGCGCCGGCGCCTCCGCCAGGATAACTATTCTACACCCCTCGTTGCTCCCTGGCAGGCTTCTGAAAAGGGGCATCTGTCATGCTGAGCGCGGCGATGTCATGCTGAGTCCGCCGCGGCGGACGAAGCATCTCGCCTTGGTTCGCCCTTTCACGCAAAAACCCAGAGCCAGATTCTTCGCTGCGCTCAGGATGACAGCGAAGGGCTCAGGATGACGTCGGCGGGAGGCTTGGTCAGCGGCCTGGTGCCTGCTTTCCCCTTCCTCCTCTCGATCCAGAATCTCCAGCAGCAAGTTCCAAATCGCTCCGGGAATCTAAAATCGAGAATATATTGCTGCGCCGCGATACACCGCGTGTTTGCCGAGCTGCGCTTCGATCCGCAACAAGCGGTTGTATTTTGCCAGCCGTTCCGAGCGCGTAATGGCGCCCACTTTGAGCTGCCCGGCCCGGGTGGCCACGGCGAGGTCGCTCATGGAATCGTCTTCCGTTTCGCCGGAGCGTGCGCTGACCACGGTGTGATAACCCGCGCGTCGCGCGAGTTCGATCACTTCCAGCGTTTCGCTAAGTGTCCCGATCTGGTTCATTTTCACCAGTACTGCGTTGGCAATTCCTTCGCGGATTCCCTTCGCGAGGAGCCGGGGGTTCGTGGTGAACAGGTCGTCTCCGATTAACTGGCAGCGCGCCCCCAGCCGCTCGCTGAGCTGTTTCCACCCTGTCTGGTCATCTTCCGCCACGCCGTCCTCGATCGAGAGGATCGGGTAGCGCTCGGCCCATTTCTCCAGGCGCGCGACGAGCTCGCTGGAGCTCAATTCCTCCTGCTCGATCGCCAGGCGATAGCGCCCGTGCGCGAAGAGATGGCTCGGCGCCACGTCCACGGCGATGGCGGCATCCTTGCCGGGCTTGAATCCCGCGCGCGCGATCGCTTCCACCATGAGTTCGAACCCCGCTTCGTTCGACGCGAGCCGGGGAGCGTAGCCGCCTTCATCCGCGACGCCCGCGGAGTAGACGCCGCGCGCCTGCAAGACGTCTTTCATGGTCTTGTAAATGAGCACGACGTCGTGCAGCGCTTCCGAATAGCGCTCGGCGCGCAGCGGAATCACCTGGAAATCCTGGAAATCAATGTTGCCGCCGCCGTGCAGTCCGCCGCTCAGGATGTTGACCATCGGCACCGGCAACTCCCGAGCTTCCGCGCCCCCCAGGTAGCGATAAAGCGGCAAGCGCGCCGAGGCCGCGGCCGCACACGCCACGCCCAGCGAAACACCCAGGAGGGCGTTGGCGCCTAGTCGGGACTTCGCCTCCGTGCCATCGAGCTCCCGCAGGCGAGCGTCCAGCGCCTGCTGATCGCCCGCCTCCATGCCTTCGACGGCCGGGGCAATCACCTGCTCGACGTTCTCGACGGCCTTGCGCACGCCGCGTCCGTGATAGCGCTTGGGGTCGCCATCGCGCAACTCGAGCGCTTCCGCCTTTCCCGTCGAGGCCCCGGAGGGCACCATGCCGCGTCCCCAGGCGCCGTCGCCGAGAAACACGTCTACCTCAACCGTGGGATTCCCACGCGAATCAAGAATTTCGCGGGCACGAAGCTTCCTAATGCTTGCCATGATTTTCTTCCCGGAGTATTTCGATAGCGCCTGCCAGCTCCCGTGAGGGCTCGACCAGAATCCGCCTGGCAGCTTTTCGGACGCGGCCTTTCGTCACCTCGTCCTGGATGTACTCCACCGGAGATTTGCCGTCGATGCGCGCCAGCATCAAGCCGCCCAGGTGGTAAACCGTCAGAGCTTCGAAACCCGCGAAGCCATTCGTGCCAAGCAGGGTATGGCCCAAGGCGCTGCGCAAGGTCTGCCAGAACTCTTCGATCATCTGTATGAACAGGCTTTCCACTTGGGGCTGGCGGTAGGCTTTCAAAAACAAGTGATTCAACAGGAAGGCTGCATCAAATGAGGGGTCGCCCCAATGCACAACTTCGAAATCAATCAAGAAGATGTTATCGCCGCACACCAGCATGTTCTTGGGGCTGTAGTCTCCGTGCACGAGCGCCACACGAACCCCCCGAGTAGTCTCGATCAGCTCCTCGAAATTCGCACGCAACTCCGGATGCCGCCCGGCGGTAACCTGATAGTAAGGGTCGATGCGAAGTTGACCGAAAACCGCCCGGTCCTCAAACTGGCGTTCAAACTTGCGGTTGCCCACGGATCCATTCACCAGCTTGGCCAGCAGCAACGCCGCCTCTCGCGCCAGTACCGCATCCCCACCTCGCGCGAGCAACAGGTCTTTCCACACCAGCGATCCCGCAGGCGCGGCCGTCATGACGAAGAGAAAATTCTCGTGGTCGATGTGAACTACTTCCGGTACGGCCATAGGCCCCAGCACCGGCCGCAGCGCCTGGATCGCTTCCGCCTCACGGAAGATGCGGGCGCGGTCGGAGCGCCAGTCGTCCTTCACGCGCAGTTTCCCGAGCGATTGCTTCACCACCCAGCGCCGCTCGGGATTGCCGGGCCACTCGACCGCAAGGACGATATTCGAGACGCCTCCGCCCAACTCGCGCACATATATTTCTTCCTCATCTCGCGCGAGACCGCGTCCCACGAGGTAGTCCCGCACGTTCTCCGCGCTCAGCAGAAACCCTTCGTCACTCATGGGGAGAGAGGAACTTCCGGACAGCCGCGTTGAACTCCAGGGGCTTCGCCACCATGGGGACATGCCCCGTACCTTCCAACACCAAGAGTTGCGAACCGGCAATGCCACGATTAAGGCGTTCGCCGAACGTAAGCGGGATCAGCGCATCGTCGCGTCCCCAAATGATCAGAGTGGGAACGCGCACCTTTCCGAGCTTCGCGTCTTCAAATTCCTTGCCCGTCGCCATCGCCGCCACACTGCTGGCGATGGAGTAACTGTCACCATTCTCCAGGTGTCGTTCGAACGCGTTTGGCCCAAGATCCACCGCGGCCCATTCCTTGTTGGCAGCGATGAAGTCGAAAAACCAACTCACATTCAGGATCGAAAGTGGTTTTGGGCCGCCCGCCGGCATCTTCAGGGAGATCTCGGGCCGCAATCCGGCGGCATCGACCAGCACCAACTTCTCCACCATCTGCGGGTGTCGAATCGTAAAGTCGAGCGCGACCCAACCACCCAGCGAGTTCCCCACCAGGCTGGCGCGCGGAATCTTGAGCGCCTTCAGAAAGCCTTGCAAGTAATCGGCGAAGGTTTCGACCGTGTAACGCATCAGTGGCTTGTCGGACTGGCCGTAGCCGATCATATCCAGCGCAATGACGTGGAAATTCTGGGAAAGCGGATCGACATTGGCGGCCCAGTGCCGGGAATCCGCTCCCAGGCCGTGGATGAAGATAACGACACTCCCCTTCCCCGCCTCGTAATAAGCGAGCTTTTGGCCATGCACGACAACGGTCTGGTGCGGCGGCAGCGGTTGCACGGTCTGGCTCGACGCCAGGGTACTGATACAGAACAACGTTCCCAGCCATAAGCCGCCAATCCGGCGGAGGATCATGAGCGATCGACGTTCATATTCCATATGAGTATTCTCTCCATCTCACACGCGGACCACCGGTTGGCCCCCCGCATCCACCCGTTCGAGCAGCCGATAACGCGCTCCGCACGTCGAGCAACGCACCTGGAGCCCGGGCGCGGACGCATCCCGCCCCACCTCGCCCACCAGGCCAAAGTGGCCGTCGGGTGAGCGATAGAACTCAAACATCATTTGCCCGCAGCGCGCGCAAAACTGCCGGCGGCGCACCACGCGAGTCGCTTCCGACATGATAATTGTTGCCCTTGGACGCAGGTCAACTTCTTCGCCCAACTGGATGGAATAGTATACCGGAAATCGCGCTGCAGGACTGGTCCGCGATTGCGATTTCCATAGCCCCTGACGAGTAATTTGAGACCTGGGGCGCCGGGCGCGCATCGAATAAATCGGGGCATGGAACGCCGAACCTTCATCATCGGAGCCGTGGCGGGCGGCATTGGGCTGCTGGAATACACCTTCGTCTCCCGTTACATGAACAGCCTGCGCGCACCGCGCCGGGCTTCCGTCAAAGCCTTCGGGGCGTCCGGTGAGCGTGCGGCGCTCCTGGCCATTACCCCGATCGAAGACTTCTACGTGACCTCCAAAGGCACCACGCCTCACGTGGACCTTGCCAAATGGCGCTTCAAAATCGACGGCCTCGTTCGCAACCCTTTCACCTTGAACTATGACGACCTTCGCAAGCTGCCGCGGATTGACAAAGCGCTGACGCTGGAGTGCATTGAGAATCCAATCGGCGGCAGTTTTGTCGGCAACGCGCGTTGGACCGGCACGGCGCTCCAGCCACTCCTCGAACGCGCCAGCCCCACCCCGAACGCGGAGCACGCCATCATTTACGCGGCGGACAGCTTCTCGACCGGACATCCCATCGCGCGCCTGCGTAACGACGAGAATTTTCTCGCCTATCAGATGAACGGCGAGGATCTGGCCCCCGACCATGGCTATCCCCTGCGAGTCTTCATTCCGGGGAAGTACGGGATGAAGCAGCCGAAGTGGATTACCCGAATCGAATTCGTGAACCACGCTTATCTCGGCTACTGGGAAAAGCGTGGCTGGTCCGATGAGGGCGAGCGCTGGGCGCACGCACGCTTCACGGACCTGAAAGACGGCGCCCGGATTTCCGGGAAGAATTTGGAGTTGACGGGTTACGCAATTGGCAATCTGGAGGATATCAAGGCGGTTGAAATCAGCTTCGACGATGGCAAGACCTGGCAGGCAACCAGCCTCTTCAGCCATCCCTCGCCGCTCACCTGGGCTTTTTGGAAATATATCTGGATCGACCCCAAACCCGGCAAATACACCCTTCGCGTGCGCGCCATCGACGGCAAGGGCCGCGTGGAAGGCCGCGACCCCCCCAGCGTCTTCCCGGACGGCGCCACCGGACAACACGCCCTGGACGTAACCGTGGCGTAGGCTGGGCCTTACCCGAACCCTCCTCAATTGTGGGGCTTTCCTTTGAGAATCGTCAGGGAAACGCGTGCAGAGGGCTATTCGCCCAGATATTTTTCGGGGGCTTGGTCGAACTTGGCCTTGCACCCTTTGGCGCAGAAGTAGATGGT
>PMYF01000493.1 GCA_003171295.1 Acidobacteriota bacterium
CCATAGCGGGAATGCGACGGACTCTCTCCGTCTGCTTTCAAAATTCCGCTATGCATCCCAGCCAGAGTCCCGATCCCGATTGCCGAGTTCTTTAAGAATGTGCGTCTCTGCATTTCGTCCCCCCGCCTTTGAAAATTGCCGCCTCCCTAGCGCGCGAATCTCTGAATTTAGGCGGCATGAACACGTCGCTTGCGGTTCGCTCGAAAAATGTATCACGGTTGGATTAGACGCTACAACCGGAATTTCCTTTTTCGGCACTGGTTCCCTAAAACCCTATCGCCCATAAGGCATTTGCAAGACCAAAAGAATGTTGACCTCGAAGGAGCCGGCGCCGGAGGGGATTCGTGGTCCCTGGAAACCAGCCTTGAGCGAGGAGTTGAAAGAGAAGTGGAAAGGCGGGTTCTGTTTCTCACCCCCTGGGTTCACTACCTCCAGAACGTGTTCGCAGCGCTTATACCCCCGTAAACACTGACGATTGTAACGACCCAAAGATGCGGAATTATAATTCAACAAGGAAATGCGGATTGTATTCTTGCGACCGGCGGGATTGCGGAGACGGCCTTGGGCAGGGCTTGCTCGGAGGAAAGCAGCCTAGCCTCACGGCAAATCATGGCCTGGCTTTCGAAAAGCGCGTCTGCCGGAAGCCAACCTGAAACAATCGGAGAGAATGCTTATGAAGCCAGGAGGATTTATCTAGTGATCTTTTGCTCGGACCTGAGTTTCCCGGAAGGCCCAGTCGTGCTCCAGGATGGGAGCTGGCTGGTAGTAGAAATGGGAGCGGAAACAGGCTGCGTAACGCACATCAGCCCGGAGGGCGACAGTAGGCGGGCGATCGCTAAG
Source organism: Acidobacteriota bacterium (assembly GCA_003171295.1). Lineage (GTDB taxonomy): Bacteria > Acidobacteriota > Terriglobia > UBA7540 > UBA7540 > Bog-366. Next base: position 841 of record PMYF01000493.1, read on the forward strand.
ACGGGAAGGCCGAATGGCCTGGCTGTAGACAAAAGCGGGTTCATTTGGATCGCCGAATCGATGCAGTGCGCTCTGCTGCGGATGAAGATGGAGGGCAAAGTGGAGGTTTTCGACGCCGGCGTAGACGGTCTTCCTTTGTATCACTAGCCGTCAGGGCCCCCCTTTACGAGGCGGCGGCTCTCCACATCTAACAGAAGAGGGAGTGCGCAGTGATCAAACAGGAAATTGAAACCCCGGCTCTCTTGGTCGACCTGGACCGAATGGAGGCCAACCTGGAGCGCATGGCTGCTTTTTTCCGAAGCGTGCCGGCGAAGCTCCGGCCTCATTTTAAGAACCATAGGAGCCCGGAGTTGGCTGCACGGCAACTGGATGCAGGCGCCATCGGCATCACCTGCTCTACGCTTCACGAAGCCGAGTACCTGGTGCAACACGGCGTCCGCAGTATCTTGCTGGCGAACGAGATCGCCGACCCGGCCAAGATCCGTCGCTTTGCCGAACTGGCGCGCCAGGTAGAGGTCATCGTCTGCGTCGATAACGACAAGGCCGCGGCGGACCTGGCCCGTGCGGGGCGGGACCGTCAAACGCAGCTCAGCCTGCTAGTCGATGTCGATGTCGGCCAGCATCGCTGCGGGGTGCAGCCGGGAGAACCCACAGTGCGCCTCGCCCACAGCGTGGTGGAAAAGGGCCTGCGGTTCCGTGGATTGATGGGATATGCGGGCCACGTCTCGCACCAACCGCCCGGTCCTGCGAAAGATGAAGCTGTCGCTGCTACAGTGCGTCCTTTGATGGAGACGAAAGCCTGCCTGGAACTCGAGGGCGTTCCCGTCGAGATTGTGAGCGCCGGCGCCACGGGCGTCTATTCTTCCTACAGTAGCTGGCCCGGTGTGACCGAGGTGCAGGCAGGTTCGTACCTGCTCATGGACACCAACTACCGGCAAACCTGCACCGAATTCGATCTCGCGCTCACGATGTTGGCCACCGTGATCAGCAAAACCGACGGGCAGCGCGTCGTGGTCGATGCCGGTTTGAAGGCCCTGAGTTGTGAGCGCGGTCTCCCCATCCTCAAGGATATGGACGGACTCACGGTCAACAGATTCAACGCCGAACACGGCATCCTCGACCTGCAAGGGCTTTTATCTCCCGTGCAAATTGGAGACAAGATCGAATTCTGGGTCCGCTACTCCGATGCCACCATCAACCTCCACGAACGCATGTACGGGATCCGCAACGGTCAAGTTGAGGAGGTCTTCCACTTATGCCGTTGAGGTCTTCAATGACGATGTGCAGCCTGCCTCTGGCCGAAGTTGTTTTACGACTGGGTTCGAAGGGCGCCGTGGATTTTCGATACGGCTTTACGTCGGCCGGGTTCCCGAGGTCCGGATTTTCAGACCTGGGAGGTTGCATATCCACACGGTCACGGTATTAGCTTCGAAGGTGAAGGCGGATGAAAATTACATGGTTCCTGACATTCGTTCTCGCGGCCGGAATGATTTCCGGAGCAGCCGCACAAACCCGTAACGCGACATTGACGCTCAACTTTACCAAGGATATTGGTCCTATGGAAATGGATCACATTTCCCTCGGACAAGGTGGTCTTTCACCGGATCCGATTTGGGATAACCGGGTTGCCGAGGTTCGTGCTCTCCACCCGCGCTTGATCCGGTTGTTTGTCCAGGAGTACTTCGATCTGCTTCCGGAAGATGGACGTTATCATTTCGACACACTCGATCAATCAGTCGACGAAATCGTCCGGGCCGGCGCTGTGCCGCTGATGTGCATCACCATTAAGCCAAAAGTGTTGTTTCCGAAGATTGACCAGGATGTGGTGGATCCAAATGACTACGATAAGTGGAAGACGCTGATCTCGCAAATGGTAAATCATTACCGGGACAAAGGTCTCACCGGCTTCTATTGGGAAGTCGGCAACGAGGGAGATATTGGAGAATTAGGAGGCTCGCCTTATCGATTTACTTCGGAAAACTATATGCGCTACTATCGGCATACAGTTGCCGCGGTTCTCCGGGCCGATCCGACCGCACGGGTTGGCGGTCCCGCCTTGTCCGACTGGAGATCGCTTCTTCTTCCCGCCCTGATCAAGTTCTGCGACAAAGAAAAGGTGCCGCTCAATTTCGTTTCGTGGCATATCTACAATAGTGACCCAAAGGCGATCCAGGACACTATCGAGGGAGTTAAAGCCCTGCTTGCGCAATACCTATCACTGCAGCCTGAAACGATACTCGATGAGTGGAACATGGCATTGACCATACCACCCAAAGATGTGCGCATTCAACCAGTGTTTATCGCAGAAACAGCGTGGCGCATGAAAGCGTCCGGCCTGACATATTCCTGCTATTACCATATTCGCGATTACCACGTTGACCGTAATCGTTTTGCGCCGTTCTTCTCGCCTGGGGGAGCCTCTTTTATGGCGAGCTGGTGGAACCGGATGCCGCAGTATGATGGGCTATTCGACTATCAGAACGTCATGCGGCCCGCGTACTTCACCTTCGAGCTACTGGCAAGGGTGACGGGTGAACGTCTTCAGGCAAGCTCGACCGATGAATCTGTACATGCGTTCCTGGCTTACGATAAGGCGTACGAAACCTACAACCTTCTGATTTGGAACTTTTCAGGTACGCCTGTCTCTGTCAAGATTGATGCGCAGGGCCTGACAGAAGCCTTGATTGTCCATCGTAGGTTGCTGGATGCACAATCTCCCTCTGAAGACGAAAATGCGCGGCTCCGTCCACTGCCCGACGTGAAGCTTCTACCAGGATCAGCGCTGGCCGAAGTCCACCTTGAGCCGTACGGGATGGAGTCTTGGGCCATGGAGCCCGTTGACTGGGGGCATAAGCTGCTTGGCAAGTAACCTGGATTGGAGACGAGCGGAATCCTGCGACCGAATTTTGTTGTGTGGACTAGTACCGTGACCGCTTGATTCGGTAATCTTGGTAACGATGATCTGGGCGCCCCAGGTCCGGATTTTCTGACCTGGGAGATTGTATATCCACACGATCACTTTACTAATAAGGAGGCTTCATTCATGGATACGCATTGGAGTAACTACTGCACGATGAGCATCGTCCATTTTATGGCCTTTCCGGAAACCGTCTGGGGGGATGGCCCCGTGGTGGAGACGGTGACAAAACTTGCGGAAGACCCGTTCTTCGGCGCCATCGAGATCGGGTGGATCAAAGATCCCGGCGTCCGGTCTCAGGTGAAGCGGGTGATTGAAACCGCTCACATCCAGGTGTGTCATGTTGCCGGGTCAGCCTTATTGCTACAGAAGCTCAACCTCAACAGCCTGGAGGAGACGGAGCGGATGAAGGCTGTGGAGCAGCTTTCCCGTAACGTCGATGAAGCCGCTGAGGTAGGCGCCAAGAGAGTGGGGTTTCTTTCCGGGGCTGATCCCGGCGACGAGGACCGCCCACGGGCGCTGGAAGCGTTTGCGAAATCCGTCAAACAGGTGGCGGCTTATGCGCGGGACAAAGGCATCACGCTGGTGCTGGAGACCTTTGACCGGGCAGTTGACAGAAAACGCCTGATAGGTCCTTGTTCGCTGGCGGCGGATTTCTGCAAGATGATCCGGGAGGAATACTCCGACTTCGGTTTACTCTACGACCAGGGCCACATGCCACTGCTTTACGAGACGCCAGATACCGCTTTGGGTGTGCTGAAAGACTACCTGGTGCACATTCACTTGGGTAACTCGGTGCTGGAACCTTCGATTCCCGGTTATGGGGACTCGCACCCCAGGTTCGGCTGGCCGGGGGGTACAAACGATACTCCCCAGGTGACAGAATTCATCCGGGCGTTATTTCGGGCCGGTTATCTGAAGGAGGACAGCCCCATCAGGCCGTGGATTGGATTTGAAGTCAAGCCCCAATCCGCCGAGGAGCCCTCATCGCTGGTGATTGCCAACGCTAAACGCGTATGGCAGGAGGCCTGGTCTCGCGCCTGAGTCTTATCGAGAAGATCGAATGAGCGGTAGTCAGCCACAAGACTGTTTGCCGAGAGGAAATCACGGAGTTCTCACCGTTCGCTGGAGGTGGATATGTCAAGCACCCTGAAAGGGGCCATGATCGGGTGTGGCTGGTTTGCGGAGAATCATCGGCAGGCCTGGCTGCGGATACCGGGGGTGGAGATCGTTGCCGCGGCAGATTTACGCCTGGAACGGGCGCAGAGGTTCGCGGCCAGAGCCTATGATTCGGCCGAACAGATGCTCGACCGGGAGCAACTGGATTTCGTGGATATCGCCACACATGCAGCATCGCATTTCCATATGGTGTCGCTTGCTTGCCAAAGAGAAATTCCGGTTATCTGCCAGAAGCCGATTGCGCCGGACTGGGCAGGGGCAATAGAGATCGTCAATGCCGCCGAAGCGGCAGGCGTGCGGCTGATGATTCATGAGAACTGGCGCTGGCAGCCCTGGTACCGCGTGGCGCATGAAATGATTGCACGGGGAGACATCGGCGCTCCCATCGGTTACGGGTTTCGGTTCCGCACGCGGGACGGGCTGGGCGACGAACCCTACACGGAGCAGGCCTATTTCAGGCAAGAACCCCGGTTGATCATACAAGTGACTCTGGTCCATCATATGGATACCGCCAGGTTCCTGTTTGGCGAGATTGATTCGGTATATGCTGAAACAAGCCGCAGGAACCCGCGCATTGCCGCCGAAGACCAAGCCATCATGGTATTGACTCATGAAAGCGGGACTCATGGCTGGATCGACGGCCATCGATTCCTGGATCCCAATCCGAATGGCCCGGCCATGGGGGATGCATTTTTCGAAGGAGAAGGCGGTGTTATCTCGATTCTCGCCACTGGCGATATGTATCGAGACAATGTCCTGGCGTGGAAGAATAATGTTACTGCCGGCCGACTCGGGGACAGCGTACACGCAACGCAGGCCCACTTTATTTCTTGCTTGAAAGACGGCTCCCCGTTTGAGTCCTCCGGCCGTTCGTACCTGCGTACGTTTGCCGCTGTTCAGGCTGCGTATCGGAGCGCGGCGGAGGGGCGCTGTGTCTCGCCGGCTGAGATTCTCGGTCAGCCGGAGCTTTCTGAGGAGGGAAGCAATGGAAGAGCCCATTGATCTGAAGGCTACGCTAAGCCATGGATTTTCACGGCGCAAATTTTTGCGGGATACCGGCGCCGGATTGCCGCTCATGTTGGGCGGGATACGGGTATTTGCTTGTAACCCCGCCGCGCTGTTTACACCTGATTCGACCTATCCGATCAAGATCGGGCCGACCCGCCGGTACTTTGTCGATCAAAACAATCGTCCGTTTCTGATGCAGGGAGATTCCGCTTGGTCGCTCCTAGTAGCTGCAACCAAGGAGGAAGCCGAACAGTATCTTGAAAACCGGCGCCGCAAGGGATTCAACACCATCATTGTGAACCTGATCGAGCATAAGTTTCCGGGGCGCACGAATCGCTATGGCGAAGGGCCTTTCCTGGTGAAAGACGACTTCAGCACTCCGAATGAGAAATATTTTGAGCACGCGGATTGGGTGATTCGCAAAGCGGGGGAAAAAGGAATACTGGTTCTGCTCCTCCCCATTTTTCTCGGATACAAAGGGACAGACGAGGGTTGGATAGAGGAAGCCTTGGCCAATGGTCCTGAGAAATGCCGCGTCTGGGGACGCTTTATCGGCAAACGCTACAAGGACTACGACAATATCGTTTGGATGATGGGGTCAGATCGCAAGCCGGGCGAAGCCTTGAAGGACGTAAGCGCTATCGTGGCCGGCCTTAAGGAGTATGACCAGCGGCATCTTATCACCGCACAGGGGCCGCCAGACGATTCAGCCGTCGACGACTACGGCGACACCGGCTGGCTGGATTTCAACACAACGTATAACTACGAGATAGTCCACCACAAGCTGTTGTCAGATTACAATTACAAGCCCGTAATGCCCTTCGTTCTGGTCGAAGCGACTTACGAAGGCGAGTATAATTCCACCCCGGTCCAGATCCGCCGGCAAGCCTACTGGGCCATGCTGTGCGGAGCGGCGGGCCAGTTTGTAGGCAACTATCCGCTCTGGAAGTTCGATCCCGGTTGGCAGGCCGCCATGGATGCGACTGCATCCACGGACATGGAGATCTTGCTAAGGCTATTCGAGTCGCGGGCTTGGTACGACCTCGTGCCGGATCAAAAAGGCCCCAACGTCGGCGGCTCACCCACTGCTCCCATGCACCGCGAAGTGGTTACGGCGGGCTTAGGCGAACTTAACGGGATGGATTACGTTACTGCAGCGCGAACTTCGGATGGCGCAACGGTGATGGCCTACCTGCCCAGCAGCCGCCGCATCACTGTTGATATGTCAAAGATATCCGGCAGCCAGGCCAAGGTGTGGTGGTTCAATCCGCACACGGGGAGCGCTACAGCCTCGGGCGAATTTCCTACGCGCGGCTCGCGGGATTTCACTCCACCGGAGGAAGGCGATTGGGTTCTGGTAATCGACGATGCGTCTCGAAAACTGCCTGTACCAGGAGCGACGGTTCTTCCTCGCTCCTAGGGGATAGCGCCCGTACCACACGAAAATTCGCCGCACCGAGGAGAAAAAGTATGTTAACCGATATGAAGGCTACGCTAAACCATGGATTTTCACGGCGCAAATTTTTGCGGGATACCGGCGTCGGATTGCCGCTAATGTTGAGCGGGATAAAGGCGTTTGCTCTACCGGGCAGTGCGAGCACCGAAGCAGAGAGCGCCGACGCTCAGGCAGGAAGTAGTTCCGTAATAAAGGTCCATCCCGCCAACCCGCATTATTATCTATTTCGCGGCCGGCCGACGATTCTGATCACCTCCGCGGAACACTACGGGGCGGTGGTCAACATGGACTTCGATTATGTCCGCTATCTGGATGCGCTGGCGGCTTATGGGCTGAACTATACGCGCGTCTGGCCGGGCGGGTGTCTCGAGATGGTGGGCGAGTATTACCCTGGTAACCCTGTGGGTCCGAGACCCTCAAGAACCATCGTGCCCTGGGCGCGGAGCAGCGTCCCCAGTTGTGTATATGGCGGAAACAAATATGACCTGGACAAATGGAATCCGGAGTTTTTCGCGCGTCTGAAAGATTACATTTTCAAGGCCGGCGAACGCGGCATTGTGGTGGAGGTAAATTTCTTCAACTCGCAGTATTCGCATCGCTGGCCTCTCCATCCTTTGTATTACGAAAACAATATCCAAGGGGTGGGTAAGTGCGATTACAAAGATGTCCAGACGCTGAAATACCCCGACCTGGTCCGGCGCCAGAGTGAATACGTAAGCAAGGTCACTGAAGAAGTCAATGCGTACGACAACGTCATTCTGGAGGTTTGCGACGAGCCATCCAATTTCACTCCGTACGCTGAAGCCGGTCCTTGGGTTGGCCACTTGTTGCAGATGGTGCACGATGCTGAAGGCAGGCTGCCCAAGAAGCACCTGGTGGCGCAGATGGTGGAAGGACCGATCGGAGGTCCTATCGATTTCTCGGGGAGTCCGCTTCTCTCGATTATTACCGGACAGTACGTGTGGGGTGGGGGACAGGATAGAGAGCAGATGGGAGGGATGAAGGGCCTGGACTATGAATACGGCTACAACAAGCCGATTGAGATGAATGAAACCTCCTTTTACCCATTTTGGTACCAGGAAGGGGACCCCATTTTGGACTCGCGAGTGGAAGCCTGGGAGTTCATCGTGGGAGGGGGAGCAAGTTTTAACCAGTTGAACTCGCTATACACCGTTGAGGATCCGGCCGGCAACACGCCCGATAATGCCCAAGTCCTAAGTGCCCTGCGCAACCTGAAGGACTTTATTTACAGCTTCGACTTCGTCAAAATGCGCGCGGACAAGAGCTTCGTAGTCAGCGGCGTGCCTGAGGGAGTTTACTGCCGGGGCATCAGCGAGCCGGGAGAGCAGTATGCGCTCTATCTTCACCATAGCCGGCTTGACCCGGCGCCCGATATGACCTACTACATCGCAACACCGGGGCATTACATAGGTGAGGCCCTCGTGTTGGATATACCTGGAGGGACCTATAAAGCGGAGTGGGTTGACCCTGCCGCGGGCTCGGCAATCGGCAGCGCAATTTTCATGCACCAGGGAGGGGAAATGAACCTCGACGTTCCCGCGCATACTTTGGACATCGCGTTGCGAGTCAAACGCGTTCGCTGAATTCCACTAATGAAGATGGAACTTCGTTTGCCAACGGGCGTCGATGTCTTCTCCCACCGGCTCGCGCGTGCAACATTTGTTCCTCGATATGTTGTGCGCGCACAAAGCCCGTTAAGCGCCGGCTGGCCTTCGCTCCCGCGGGCTTGCCTCAGTGCATTCTTCCCACCCGCTCCAACTCCTCGAGTGACTGCCCCCTGGTCTCAGGAACTGACAGGAACACAAAAACAGCGCCCGCAAAGCAGACGCCAGCGTAAATGAGGAAGGCTCCGGAGGCGCCCAGCGACCGGTTCAGGAACGGAAACGTGTAGGTAAGCACAAACGAAGCCACCCACAGCGATGCAACCGAGATGGAAACCGCCGAGGCGCGTAAGCGATTGGGGAAGATTTCGGTAATCAGGACCCACGTCACGGGCGCAAGAGACATGGCATAGCACGCGATGGCGGTGAGCGTGAGCGCCAGCACCCAGAATCCTTGCAGGTGCGCGCGATAGGCAAGGCTGGCCGCGAGATGCGATGCGCCGATCGCCAGGCATCCAAGGATCATCAGCCGCCGCCGGCCAAAGCGGTCAACCAGCAGCATGGCGACCACGGTGAAGAGCAGATTCACGCCGCCCGTAATCACGATGTTCGCGAGGATGTCGTTCAGCCCATAGCCCGCGCTGCGGTAGACTTCTTCCGCGTAATTAAACAGGACATTGATGCCGCTGCCCTGCTGCAGCACGGCAAGGGCTACGCCGATCAGCAGCAGCTTGCGGCCCGGAGAGGCCAGCAGCTCCCTCCAGTGAGATGTTTCGCCTGCGCCGGCGATCGTCTCCTGGATCGAATCGAGTTCGAGACGCGCATAGCGCTCGCCGCCGATGCGCCGCAATACCTCCAGCGCCTGCGCGGGCCTGCGCCGAAGGGCAAGCCACCGGGGGCTCTCAGGAAGAAACGGCGCCGCGGCAAACAGAATCGCTGCCGGAATCGCGACTGCCGTAAACATCCATCGCCATCCGTACTGTGCGTTCCACGTTGCCGCCATGGCCTCCGCCCGCAATCCGGGAGGCACCTTGTCGGCTATTCGCCAGTTCGCGATCTGCGCCGCCAGAACGCCAACCACGATGGCGAATTGGTTGAGGCTCACGAGACGGCCCCGCCATTTCGCGGGGCTGATCTCGGCAATGTACGTGGGGGATACGTTGGATGCCAGACCGATGGCGACTCCGCCCGTAATTCGCCACATTACAAACGACCAGAAATGATTCGACCATCCGGTAAGGACCGACGAAAGGCCAAAGAGCAATGCCGTTGCGATCAACGTCTTTTTGCGTCCCAACCTGTCGCTACACGGACCCGCCAGAAGCGAACCGGCGAAGCAGCCCAGAAGCGCGCAACTGTTGGCCCAGCCGATCAGCGCCTCGGAATTCAGTTGAAAGTATGCTTCGTAAAAGGGTTTGGCTCCGCCGATGACCACCCAGTCGTACCCAAAGAGCAATCCGCCCAGAGCCGCGACCAACGCTATCGTCCACAGGTAGCCAAGGCGCAGTTTCGCGCTGGGGGTTGACGGCGGCAATGCCGCGGAGGATGGACTATACATGCTCAACGCACTGCTCTAGCTTCCAATTGCCATTCGGGCTGCTACAGGAGATTGGCTGCGCCGCCCGTGCCCACCATGTCAAAGCCACCCGTGCCGTCCTTGCTGGTCGAAAGCTTCGCCCATCCGATACTACATGCCTCAGTCGCCTGCAATCAGGCGCCTCGCGTAAAATCTTGAATGTGGCCCCGTAGCTCAGGTGGCCCCCGGCCCGTTAAGGGCCGGATCGAGAATCGACCAGCAGTTTCCGAAACTGCGGCGACCGGAATCCCGTAAAATTCATTGAGTGGCCCCGTAGCTCAGGTGGATAGAGCAGCAGTTTCCTAAACTGCGTGTCGGAAGTTCGAGTCTTCCCGGGGTCACCATCCTACCCGCTGCGCTTCACCTTTTACGGCGGTTCTCCTGCAACGATGAACCATTTCGGACAGAATTCAAGGCGGCTTTTTCTTGNNTGGAAGTCGTTTCCATGACATCGTAGCTGCAGCCACGTGCTGCGGCACAATTCATCTTCATGATCGCCAGGATGCTCGGGAAGGCGGTGAGATTCCGCTACTGCCCCGCAACTGTGAGCGCACTTGCTTCGGCTCCCGTCCTATATTGGCGTTTAGGGCGTTGGAACGAGGCAGGATTTCAGCCAGGTTTTTCCGCTGCCAGCGGAAATGCCTGTGAAGCCACTGGAGTCGAGTCCCTGCGGCTCGGCCTTGGGAAGGCGGCTGAAGCGAGCGCGAGTCAGGAGACCGGTCCGCGGCGTGCTCAACCGCTTGCACGTTCCGAGGGGAACGAAGGAGCTCAGATGCCCATTCCCGGTTTTTCGCGCTTGGTCTCCGGCCACGCTCTGCTTCGCGCGTTTGCCGCGCTCACCCTAGTTTTCTTTGCCGCCGTCAGCCCGGCAGCTTCCATCCGCGGCGTGGTCACCGACGCCACCGGCGCCAAGGTGACCGGCGCAAGCATTTCTCTAGTCAGTAACGGCAAAGTCATCGCCTCGGCGGTCTCCATGGCCGACGGCAGCTTCCAGATCCTCACCGGCTCTTCCGGCCGCTTCTTCCTCGTCGTCTCCGCCAAAAGCTTCCGCCAGCTCCAAACGCCCGACTTCTACGCCGGACAGTTCGACTCCATCGAGCGCAACGTCGTCCTCGAGCCCGCCTGGGCGCGCGAGTCCATCGTGGTCGCCGCCACCGGTACACCCACGCCGCAGCCTGAAACCAGCGCCGCCACCACCGTGCTCGGTCCACTCGACCTCGCTCTCCGCGACGATCTCTCCGGCGTCCTGCGCCTCGTGCCCGGCTCGTTCGTCGTCCAGGACGGCCAGCTCGGCGCGCAAACCTCGCTCTTCGTCCGCGGCGGCGACTCCAACGATAACAAAGTTCTTCTCGACGGCGTCGACGCCGGCGATCTTGGCAATCAATTCAACTTCGGACCTCTTTCCACCACCGCCGTCGAAAACGCCGAAGTGTATCGCGGCCCCGATTCGAGCCTCTACGGCGCGGGCGCTGACTCGAGCGTCATCAGTCTCACCACGCCGCACGGTACCACCAGCTTCCCTTCCTTTCTCTTTCAAGGCAGCGCAGGCAATCTTTCCACCTCGCGAGAGGAGCTTGAACTGGCCGGCGCGCACAAGAAGCTCGACTACCTCGGCGCGTTCAGTTGGCTTGAGACCGCGAACGATCTGCCCAACGACGAGTACCATGTCGCCACCGGCGCGGCCAACCTCGGCTGGTCTCTCTCCGGCTCTACGCAGTTCCGCGTGACGGCGCGCTACGACGTTGCCGGAACCGGCGTCCCTAACGCGTGGGATTTCTACCAGGTCGCCGACGACGCCACAGAAAAAACCCAAGACATCTTCCTCAGCGGCGCCATCGACAACCAGACCACCGCGAGCCTGCACAGCGTCTTTCGCTACGGTCTCACGCGCAAGCGCGAGCAGGACTCGCTCTGGGCCCAATCAGGCACTCCGGTTCCCTCCACCGACTACGCCACCGACTATTGCTTCGGGCCGGAGACGTTGGGCAACACCGTCACCATCACCGGCGCCAACGGCTACTCCGTCACAGGACAGGCCGTGCTCGACTGCTCCACTTACGCGGTCAACTATGTCTCTAACCGCGACCAGATCGGCTATCAGGGCGACCTCACCATCACCCCCCATCTGTTCGCGCTTGCCGGCTATCAATATCAGGACGAGCGCGGCGCCGAGCCCGGCAGCACCTATTACAAGCCCGTCAAGCGCAACAACTACTTCGTTCCCCTCGCCGTCCACGGCGATTTCAAGAATCGCTTCTACTACACGCTTGGGGGCAGCCTCGAGCACTACTCCTTGTTTGGATTCGAGGCCTCAACCCGCGCCGGCGTCAATTACTACATTCTTCGCCCGCGCAGCGGCGTCTTCAGCGGAACGCGCATTCTCTTCAACTTCGGCGAAGCCGTTCGCGAGCCCAAGCTCACCGATCAGGACGACTCGCTCTACAGCTTCCTGGCGACCTACAACCCATCTGCCATCCAGCCGCTCAACATCAGCCCGCTCGCCGCGCCTTCCATCCGCACCTACGAGGGCGGCGTCGAGCAGTCCTTCCTCTCTCAGCACATCGTCTTCCGTTCCAGCTACTTCCACAACGAGTTCGGCCGCGAAATCGAATACGTCGGCCTCGATCTCGTTCCCGCGCTCACGCCCAATCTCACACCCTCCGAGCAGGCCACACTTGAATCAATCCTGCGAGCGAACTTCGCCTACGAGCTCACCATCAACTCCGAGGCCTTTCGCGCACAGGGCTTCGAGACCTCCGTCGAATCCGGCATCGGCGCCAACCTCTTTCTCCGCGGCGGCTACACCTATCTCGACGCCGTCATCCAGCGCTCCTTCACCAACGACGACGAGATGCTCCTCGGTCCCATCCCCACCTACAACGGAATTCCCGTCGGCCCCTATTCGCCGCTGGAGGGCGCACGCCCGTTCCGCCGCGCGCCACACACTGGCTACTTCACCGCGACTTATGCCGCCCACCGCTTCACGGGAATCTTCAACGCCGCATTCGCCAGCCGCAGCGATGACTCAACTTACCTCGAAGGCGAGGATGCCTCCGGCGCCAACGCGAATGGCCTGCTCTTGCCCAACCGCAATCTCGACTACGGCTACGCCAAACTCGACATCGGCGGCAGTTTCGAGTTGCGCAACTGGGTCGACATCTTCGCCCAGGCCGACAATCTCACCAACAACCAGCACATCGCGCCCATCGGCTATCCCAGCCTTCCCTTCACCGTGCGCACCGGCCTGCGCCTGCGGTGGGGTCCGGGCAGCGGCCACTAGCACTAGCCACTAACCGGCCTGAAAAGCGCGACGGCTGGCACGTGCCCCCGCCACGCTTTTCTCTGCCTTCCTTTGCATCTCTCCAGCTGCCGCTGCAACCGGGCTCACACTCTCAAGGGCCTTTTGCCTTACCGCCGGTCACGCAAACCAGTCTTTGTCAGAATCGTGGAGGTTACCTCGTCTGCAGCGACAGTCGGATCGCCGCAAACCCCAAGGAACAGTGAGAACCGCCACGCTGCCTTGCCCCCATCTCCGATTCGACTCTCCAACTCAGTTTTTCCATCTCCGCAATTTAGCTTTCATATAATAGAAATATAG
>PMYF01000219.1:0-1494 GCA_003171295.1 Acidobacteriota bacterium
GAACACCATCGGCAATTTCTGGGTTGACGCGACACGCGCCACGGTTTACGTGCTTCTGCCTCTCGCGTTGGTGCTTGCCCTATTTCTCTGCTTTCGAGGGGTACCGCAAACTCTTAAGTCCTACCAGAAAGCCACCACGGTGGAAGGAGCGACTCAAACCATCGCGGTTGGCCCGGTGGCCGGGCAGGAAGCCATCAAGATGCTGGGCACCAATGGCGGCGGCTTTTTCAACGTCAATTCGGCCCATCCCTTTGAAAACCCGACTCCTCTCACGAATTTCACTGAGATCCTGGCCCTTCTCATCATCTCATCGGGCTTGACCTATACGTTCGGGAAGATGGTGGGTGATACGCGCCAAGGCTGGGCGCTGTTCGCCGCTATGGCGCTCCTCTTCTTTGCGGGCGTATTTATCTGCTATCCCTCCGAGCACGCGGGTAATCCGAACCTTGCCCGATTAGGGGTAGAGACGGCGGCCACTTCGACCCAATCGGGCGGCAACATGGAGGGTAAGGACGTCCGCTTTGGTATCCCCGGTTCCACCTTGTTTGCGACCGCGACAACGGACGCAAGCTGCGGGGCCGTGAACAGCATGCACGATAGCTATACGCCCCTCGGCGGCTTTATCCCCTTGTTCAACCTACAGACTGACGAGGTTATTTTCGGCGGAGTCGGGTCAGGTTTGTACGGCATGCTGTTATACGCCATCGTCGGGGTTTTTATTGCCGGACTCATGGTGGGCAGAACGCCGGAGTATCTCGGAAAGAAAATCGAGCAAAAGGAAGTGAAGATGGCCATGGTGGCCATCATTGCCACGGCCTTCTCCATCCTTGTCTTCGCGGCGATTTGCGCGGTCATTCCCTTCGCGAAGAACGGCTACTGGAATCCCCCAGGGGCGGCCATCGCTAATCTCGCGAACTCCGGCCCGCATGGTTTCAGCGAGCTCCTTTACGCTTTTTCGAGCGCTTCGGAAAACAATGGCAGCGCCTTTGCAGGCCTAAACCCCAACACTCCCTGGTATAACCTCACCCTTGGTCTGGCCATGCTGATTGGGCGTTTCGGATTCATTCTACCGACCCTGGCTATTGCCGGCAGCCTTGCCACGAAAAAGAAAGTGCCCACAACCAGTGGCACGCTCCCGACTCATGGCCCGCTCTTTATCGGCCTCTTGGTAGGGGTCGTGTTGGTGATTGGCGCCTTGACGTTCTTCCCGGCGCTTTCGCTGGGCCCACTGGTCGAGCACTTTTTCATGCACGAAGGAAAACTCTTGTCCTCGCTGATGTTGACTTTCGGGAGCTAATTCATGCCAACGACGACTGTAACGCCTCCTCCACTTGACGATTTAACGACCCTCATACCGAAGAAAATGGTGCGGGCACGTCCCTTGTTCGATAGGCAACTCATGGGGCGCGCCCTCAAGGCGTCGTTTGTGAAGCTGAATCCGGTCACGCTTTTCAAGAACCCCGTGATTTTCGTGGTGGAAGTGGGCGCAACGCT
>PMYF01000219.1:1515-2927 GCA_003171295.1 Acidobacteriota bacterium
CTGCGTAAGGCCAAAACCGACTCGATGGCACGACGGGTAGTTTCGGGGGGCGGCGTAGAAACTGTTCCCGCCTCCAAGCTGCGCGCCCAGGATGTGGTCATCTGCGAGGTCGGCGAAATCATTCCCGGTGACGGCGAAGTCATCGAAGGCATCGCCACCGTGGATGAGTCGGTCATCACCGGCGAAAGCGCGCCCGTGATCCGGGAATCGGGTGGAGACCGCAGCGCCGTTACGGGCGGGACCAAAGTCCTCTCGGATCAGATCAAGGTTCGGATCACCTCCAATCCGGGTGAGACGTTCCTCGATCGCATGATCGCTTTGGTGGAAGGGGCCGAGCGGCAGAAGACGCCCAACGAGATCGCGCTTAACATCCTGATCGCCGGAATGACTCTCATCTTTTTGCTGGCCGTGGTCACCTTGCAGCCGTTTGCCGTGTATTCCGTCAACTCCGCTGGAGCAGGAACGGTTCCGAGCGTGGCCGTACTGGTTGCGCTACTCGTCTGCCTTATTCCCACCACCATCGGCGGCTTGCTTTCCGCGATCGGTATCGCCGGGATGGATCGCGTCATGCAGCACAACGTACTGGCCATGAGCGGAAAAGCCGTTGAGGCTTCAGGAGACGTCAACACGCTCCTGCTCGACAAGACCGGCACCATCACCCTCGGCAACCGGCAGGCGGTGGAATTCATTCCCGTCGAAGGTGTCAGTGGCGCCGACCTGGCGGACGCGGCGCAACTCGCCAGTCTGGCGGATGAAACCCCCGAAGGCCGCTCGATTGTGGTGCTTGCCAAACAAGCGTACAGCCTCCGGGGGCGCGAGGTTGCTGAGCACGAAGCCCACTTCCTCCCCTTCTCCGCCTACACACGAATGAGCGGCGTCGACATCGGCGATCGCCACATGCGCAAAGGCGCAACCGACGCCGTAATGCAGTTCGTCGTCGAAAAAGGCGGCAGGATACCGGTGAACTTCACGGAAATGTCGGACCGGATTTCCCGGACCGGAGGCACGCCCCTGGCCGTTGCAGATGGAGCGCGCCTGCTCGGAATCATTCACCTGAAAGACATCATCAAGGGAGGGATGCGCGAGCGCCTGGGACAATTGCGGGTGATGGGAATTCGTTCCGTCATGATCACGGGAGACAATCCCTTGACGGCGGCGGCGATTGCCAACGAGGCCGGTGTGGATGACTTCCTCGCGCAAGCGACGCCCAAAGACAAGATGGATTACATCAAGAAAGAACAAGCGCAAGGCCGGCTTGTCGCCATGACCGGTGACGGCACCAACGACGCGCCCGCCCTGGCCCAGGCCGATGTGGGTGTGGCCATGAATACGGGTACGATGGCGGCCAAGGAAGCCGGGAACATGGTGGATCTGGATAGCAATCCCACCAAGCTGATCGAGATTGTGGCCAT
>PMYF01000481.1:0-8216 GCA_003171295.1 Acidobacteriota bacterium
ATGCAGAGGTTCTTCGCTTCGCTCAGAATGACAGCGCCGAGGGGTTTTTCCGCAGCCTGTTCATAGTCGTTAGCCAAACTCCGGTCCCAGGACCGCGCACTGAAGTTCTGGACGTCCCGGGAAATCGTTGCGGCCACGAACCATGCGCGTCAGCGGCCGCGCGTACTCGAAGCCATGATCGCGCACCAGACCGATCACCCAGGGATTGGGTCTCATCCCGTCTACAAAAACCATCGGCTGGCAAGAACGCCGGAGAAACTCGTCGAATATGCTGCGGGCCGAGATTTCATCTTGCGCCACCCACGGGCCCAAGTGATCAGCCCGCGAACCCCTGCGCCCGAAGGCATATCCCGCCAGCCTTCCTTCGCTACGCGTTTGCAGTGCGAACTCCGGAGCGTCCTGCGCCACTGACCGCAGGAGTACCGCCCGGTCGGCCCCGAAGATATCGCGGTCGAGTTGGAGGACTTCCTCCAGTTCCACTGGGTTCGCTTCAGGCACGGCATTCGGCGCCGGCGCGCGTCTGAGGTGCCAACGCTCGATTTCGTATTCGCTCACAAACCCAAGTTTCTCATAGAGCGGCTTGCCTTGCGGGGTCGCGTCCAACTTCATGCTGGGGATGCCGCACCCGTCCAGATACTCGATGGTCTTCTCCAGCAACTTCGTGCCCACGCCCTGGCCGCGCGCCGCCGGGTCCACCAGAACCATGCCGATCCACGCGAACCGGCCTTCATAAGCAATGGTCGCCGCCGTTCCCACCACCCGGCCCTCGCTCTCCGCCACGAAACAACCTGCGGGGCTGGCGCGAAGAAACCTCTTCCAGTCTCCCCGGGTCTGGTTCCAACCAGCAATTTCCTTCAGTCGCATCCCAGCGGGAATGTCGGCAGCGGTCATCACGCGAAGATGGAAGTCCATGCGGCAGGTTCCTTCCGGCATATGAAAGTTGGACAGCGCCCGGAGAGTCTACCCGATTTGCAGCCGAGGAAGAATAGCGAAGTTAGGCACGCACCGCCGGGGCGATAGCTTGTAGTGGTATCATTTGGAATGGGATCCCTTTCGAAACGATGGTCATTCCCGCGAAGCTTGTNNCCCGTGTCTCGCAAATGACACCAATACTCGATAGCTTGATGAGTGGCGGGGCGCCAGACCACGTTTGACGAATGAATCCTGGGGTGCTAAAACAAAGGAAAGGGCTGAGACCCCGCGGGGCGGGGATTTTCTCTTGCGAGGAGGATCCATATGCGGCGACGAGATTTTCTGAAGAGAGGAACTGTGGCGGCCGCCGGACTGGCTGCGTCACAGAAGGTATTTGACCCGTTGGCAAAGGCGGGAGAGGCTGCCCAGGCAGGGCTGATTCCCAAGCGCCGGCTGGGAAAAACCGGTGCGGATCTGTCCATCATCGCCTTGGGCGGAATCGTGGTGATGGATACGGAACCGGCCTTCGCCCGTAACATCGTGGCCGAAGCCTTCGACCGCGGTATCAATTATTTCGACGTAGCGCCGGAATACGGCAACGCGCAGCAAAAGCTCGGGCCGGCCCTGGAGCCCTACCGCCAGCGCTCTTTCCTCGCCTGCAAGACGCTCATGCGTGATAAAGACGGGGCGGCGAAGGAACTCGACGATTCGCTGCGCAAACTGCGCACCGACCACGTCGACCTCTATCAGTTCCACGCTGTGACCACAAAGGAAGACGTCCAGAAAATCTTTGGACCCAGCGGCGCCATGGAGACGTATCAGGCGGCGCGTCAGGCGGGCAAAATCCGCTTCATCGGTTTCTCAGCCCACTCCGTCGAGAATGCCCTCTCCATGCTCGATCACTACGATTTCGACACCATCCTCTTCCCCATCAACTTCGTTCTCTTCTCGCAGGCAAACTTCGGACCGCAGGTGGTCAAGCGGGCTCACGAAAAAGGCATGGGCATCCTGGCCCTAAAGGGCATGGCCAAGACCACCTGGTCGGAAGCCCAGAAGAAGGATCACCCTAGTCCCAAGTGCTGGTATCAGCCCGCGGCGCTGTCCGAGGAAGCTTCGCTCGGGTTACGCTGGACCCTCTCACAGCCCATCACCGCCGCCGTGCCGCCGGGTGATGAGAAATACTTCCGCCTCGCCATGGATGTGGCGCAGAAATTCGAGCCCATCAAACCAGAAGAGGAGAAAGCCCTTCTCGCCCGCGCCCAAGGCGTCGAGCCGATTTTTCACCTGGCCAACGCGTAGTGGCCAACCTCGAGCTTCATCCACCCGGGGTATGAACGAGTCAACCATACCCCGGGCTGTCTTCATCCCAGTCGCTTCTGCCGCCACCCGTGCAAACCAAGCTGTGCGCCGTATTGTTGTCCAGCGCCAAGCAGGATGCATCCTGGCTGGGGTTTCTGGTATAAGGGACTCGAAAGGAGCACCCCCCATGGCCTCAGATTCTCATCACCCAACGAAACTCCGCAGCCGCGACTGGTTCGGCAAGCGCGATCGCTGGGGGCTGGCACACCGCGCCTGGCTCCGCGCGGAGGGATTCAGTGAGCACGTCTTCGACGGCAAGCCCGTAATCGGCATCTGCAATTCCTGGAGCGAACTGAACAACTGCAACGCACATCTGCGCCAGGTGGCCGAGGCCGTGAAGCGCGGCGTGTGGGAAGCAGGGGGTTTCCCGCTGGAATTCAACACCATCTCGCTGGGCGAGATGCTGATGAAGCCCACCACCATGCTTTACCGGAACCTGATGGCGATGGAAGTGGAGGAGTGCATCCGCGCTTATCCACTGGACGGGGTGGTCCTCCTGTGCGGATGTGACAAGACCACACCCGCGCAGCTCATGGGAGCCGCCAGCGTGGATGTGCCCGCGCTGATGGTGCCGGGAGGGCCGATGCTGAGCGGCATGTGGCACGGCCGCGAACTTGCTGCCGGTACGGACGTCCGCAAGATGTGGGAAGAGGTGCGCGCCGGCCGCCTGGGCGAAGAGGAGTGGTGCGAAATTGAAAGCTGCGTGTCGCGTAGCGCCGGTCACTGCACGGTGATGGGCACCGCCTCAACCATGGCCGGCCTCGCGGAGGGACTCGGCATGACGCTTCCCGGCGCAGCGGACATCCCTGCCGCCGATTCCCGCCGCCTGATGATCGCGGAAGAGAGTGGGCGGCGCGTCGTGGACATGGTCAAGGAAGACCTGCGCCCTTCTTGCATCATGACTGCCGCGGCCCTCGAAAACGCCGTTCGGCTTCTCATGGCGCTGGGCGGATCGACGAATGCCATCGTGCATCTCGTGGCCATTGCCGGGCGCTTGGGAGTGAATCTGCCGCTCTCGCTCTTCGATGAAGTCGCCCGCACGACCCCCGTGATCGCGAACGTGAAACCCTCGGGGAAGTTCCTCATGGAAGAATTCAGCTACGCCGGCGGCGTCGCCGCGGTGCTGAAGGAAATCAGCCCGCTGCTGCATTTGGATGCGCTCACGGCCAGCGGCGAGAGCCTGGGGGAAAACCTGAAGCGCGCGGCGTGCTTTAATCGTGAGGTCATCAAGCCTCTCAACGAGCCCTTGTTTCCCCAAGGTGGCGTCGTCATTTTGAAAGGGAATCTTGCCCCGCAGGGTGCGGTCATCAAGCAGTCAGCTACCTCACCGCACCTCATGAAACACCGCGGGCGCGCCGTGGTCTTCCAGAATAACCAGGATTTGCTGGCGCGCATCGACGACCCGGATTTGCAGGTCGATGAGAATTCCGTGCTGGTGCTGAAGAACGCCGGGCCCCATGGCGCTCCGGGAATGCCCGAATGGGGTCATCTGCCCATCCCGGCAAAGTTGCTCAAAGCTGGCGTGAAAGATATGGTTCGCCTCAGCGACGCGCGCATCAGCGGGACAAGCTTCGGCACCATCGTCGTCCACATCTCACCGGAATCCGCGGTAGGCGGCCCTTTGGCGATTGTTCAGGATGGCGACGAGATTGAGCTGGATGTTCCGGCGCGGCGGCTGGAATTGTTGGTATCCACGGCGGCAATCAAGACCAGGCTTGCGCAGTGGAAACCGCCCGCCCCGCACTACACGCGCGGCTACGGCAAGCTTTTCCTGGACCACATCCTGCAAGCCCACGAAGGCTGCGATTTCGATTTCCTGCGCGGCGCGGACCGCGAGGACGGCCAGACGCCGCTCGAGCGCTATCCGAATCCTGCCCTGTGAGTGCGTAGTGACCTACTCTTGAAGTCTACGGTTTTTCTGGAGATCGAGGATTCGAGCCGCAGAGTTTCAAACGCGGAAACTCTGCGCTTGCTCCAGCGCCGGACGCATATCTTCGCACCGTCCCTCGCCTCACCGGATCATCGAGAAGCTCGTGGGTGAAAGGAACAGGTTCGTGATGTTCCGCACGATCTCCCCGCCGTGCCGGACCGATTCGTCACGAATCCTGACCCAATCGGGATTGGTGCGAAACGCCGCCCAGGCTTTCTCACGGTGCGCTTCACTTTCGAAGGGAGTCAGGTAAGCCATGTTGGGCTGGTTGGGTCCAAAGACGGTGTCGGCATAAAGGATGGGATGAATGCCGCTTTTGTGGAAGATGTCGATCTCTCCTCCCGCGAAGCGATCGTGCAGATAGCCGAGCTGGCGATACGTGGGTGATTCATAAATTCGCAGCTCGAAAAGCTTATGGCCCGGGTCGCCGGCGGGAGTCGGCGCGAGAGGCGGGGAAAAGGAGGTCGCGCTCAACAGCAGCGCATCCTCGCGATAGAAACCCGGCTCATCCTTCTCCAGTTCGGCAGTGGCCGCAGTGTAGTCGGGGTCGGCACCGAGGTTTCCCCACAGCGTCTCCATCTCCGCCATGCTGCGAAAGTGAAGCAGGGACAACACCGACGGGAGGTTAGGTCCCACATCCACGGTGAAGAATCCCAGCGGACCAAATTGGTGTTTTTGAAAGAGCGGCAGCGCGCGCTTCTCAAGCCAACTCAGCATGCGGCTCACCTGGCTGCCGTTCTGCAAGCGTATGAAGCCCAATTCATAGTAGGAAAAGGGCACTGTCTTGTCTCCAGTTGGAATGGCTGCGGAAGAGGATCTCCATGCAGCCAAACCCAGCGTCGCAGCAGGCACATCTCGGAATAAGAAATTTCGACGATTCAACATTTCACCACCCCGAATTCAGCGATCCATAAGTTGCGCATACGATGGCTTGCTTTGAAAGGCGTGTCAAGTCCTTTGCCGACCCAGCTCGACAACCTGCATTGAAGCCGCCTGAAAACCTATGCTAGGATGGTGGCTTGCTTCACCCGCAGCCTCATCATTCTGAGCTCAGTGCCATGATTTGAAGGAGTTCCTGGTGAAAATCTACGAAGGCGAAAACATCCGGAATGTTGCATTAGTAGGACACGGTGATACGGGAAAGACCCAGCTCGTTTCCGCCCTGCTTTTTACGGCGAGCATGGTGAATCGCCTGGGCAAGGTGGACGAAGGCACCTCCGTCACGGACTACGACGAGGAAGAAATTCAGCGCAAGTTTTCCATCAGCGCCTCGCTCGCTTATGCGGAGTGGGGCAAGACGAAAATCAATTTCATCGACACACCCGGCTACAACATCTTTATGCACGAAACCGAGGCGGCCCTGGTGGCGGCGGATTCCGCCCTGCTGCTGGTGCACGGCGTGGCCGGCATCGAGGTGCAAACGGAGAAGGTTTGGGGATTCTGTGAAGCATACGGTTTGCCGCGCGTGCTGGTCATCAACCAGTTGGACCGCGACCGCTCGAGCTTTGAGCGCACGCTCGAAGCCCTGCGTGCCGCATACGGGCGCGCAGTGATTCCCGTGCACCTGCCCGTGGGCGAGGAGAAGAATTTCCGCGGCCTCGTCGACCTGGTGCGCATGAAAGCCTATCTATACGACCCCGACGGCTCGGGCAAGGCCCGGGAAGCGGAGATTCCCGCCGACCTTCAGGACGCCGCCACCCAGGCCCACGAAGCACTCGTCGAGATGGTGGCGGAAGGCAACGACAAGCTCATGGAAGAGTTCTTCGACAAGGGCACGATCCCCGTGGAAGACTTGGTGCCCGGCCTGAAGCAAGCCATAGGTGAGAAGCGCCTCTACCCGGTGGTGGTGTCCGCCGCGCTGCTGAACATCGGCAGCGAGACCTTGCTGAATTTCCTGACGGATTACCTTCCGTCGCCGCTGGAGCGCGGCGCAGTCGAGGGCCTGGACCGCGAGGGCGGCCAGCCCACCAAGCGCCCCATCGCCGACAGCCAGCCGGTTTCGGCCTATGTGTTCAAGACCGTCGCCGATCCCTTTGCCGGCCGCGTCAGCTATTTCAAGGTCATGTCGGGCGTGGTGAAGAACGAAGCCAACCTGACGAACTTCAATCGCGGCTCGGCGGAGCGCCTCTCCCACATCGGCGTGGTGCAGGGGAAGACGCAGAGCGCCGTGGCCGAACTGCATGCGGGTGATATCGGCGCGGTGGCCAAGCTGAAGGATGTGCTGACCGGCGACACGCTGGGCGACAAGGGGGCTCCCATCGTTTACCCCCGGGAGAAGGTTGCGGAGCCCGCTATTTCCTTCGCCATCGAGCCCAAGTCACGCGGCGACGAGGACAAGCTTTCCACGGCCATTCACCGCATGTTGGAAGAAGACCTGCTGCTGCGCTTCTCGCGCGACCCGCAGACCAAGGAGTTCCTGCTCTCCGGCGCGGGCCAGCAGCACGTGGAAGTCGCCGTCTCGAAACTCAAGCGGCGCTTCAACATTGAGGTCTCGCTCAAAGCGCCCAAGATTCCCTACCGGGAAACCATTCGAGCCAAGGCCGATGCGCAGGGCAAGCATAAGAAGCAGACCGGCGGCCACGGACAGTATGGCGACTGCTGGATCAAGTTGGAACCCCTGGCGCGCAGCAGCGGGTTCGAGTTCGTGAACGACATCTTCGGCGGCGCAATTCCGCGCAACTTCATCCCTGCCGTCGAAAAAGGCATCATCGAGGCGGCCGCGAGAGGCTACCTGGCCGGTTATCCGGTGGTGGATTTCCGGGTGATCCTCTACGACGGTTCCTACCACGACGTGGATTCTTCGGAAATGGCCTTCAAGCTGGCGGGCTCCAAGGGCTTCAAGAAGTGCATGGAGCAGGCCAAGCCCTGCCTGCTCGAACCCATCATGAATGTGGCGATTACCGCCCCGGAAAACTACTCCGGAGACATCATGGGTAACCTGAATGGCCGGCGCGGCCGCATTCAGGGCATGGAACCGCAAGGGGGCTCAACCGTGGTGAAGGCCCAGGTGCCGTTGGCGGAAATGCTCACCTATGCATCCGACCTTACCTCCATGACTCAGGGCCGCGGAACCTACTCCATGGAGATGTCACACTACGACGTCGTGCCGCAAATGATCGCCGACAAGATTGTCGCCGCGCACAAGCCCTCCGCTGTGGAAGAGGAGGAAGAGTAGCGCACCCTTGTCCCAGGCCGCCGCTGGACCCCCCGCCTGCGCGGGGGGGAACAGCCGAAGGCACGTATTCGCCCCTTGTAATCTTCCCGTTCCCCGCATAGGATTCCCCTCGCGCCGAGCCTCGCCCCCAAGGGCACGCCCTTGCGCGCGAGGAGAGCGAGCGGCAAGACTCGTTCTCATGGGTCCGCGTTGAGCAGGAGCGCCTTATGTTTATTCCGCAGGTTTATGCCGTTGCACTCGCCATGATGCTCATTAGCATGATCTGCTGGGGAAGCTGGGCCAATACGCAAAAGGTCACGGGAAGCTGGCGATTCGAACTTTTCTACTGGGATTACGTTTGGGGCATTCTCCTCTGCGCCGTGTTGATCGGCCTGACTCTCGGTCGCACTGACGCTGCGAGCCCTGACAGTTTCTTCCGGAACCTCGCCGCGGCGGACGCCGTGCACCTCACCTACGCCTTTCTGGGTGGAGTCGTCTTCAATATCGCCAACATTCTGATTGTGGGCGCGATTGCCATCGCGGGCATGGCGGTGGCGTTTCCGGTGGGCATCGGGCTGGCGCTGGTGATCGGTTCCGTGCTCAACTACCTCATCACGCCCAAGGGAAATCCCCTCCTGCTCTTTGGCGGCGTCGCGCTGGTGTGCGTGGCGATTGTCCTCGACGCGCTGGCTTACCGCCAGCTTTCACCGGACACCAAGGTTTCGAAAAAGGGAATCGTCTTAAGCTTGCTGGGGGGTTTCGGTATGGGCCTGTTTTACCCCTTCGTGGCCAAGGGGATCAGCGGCGCGAACCACCTGGGACCTTATACCGTGGCGTTCGTGTTTGCGTTGGGAATCCTGG
>PMYF01000481.1:8235-14504 GCA_003171295.1 Acidobacteriota bacterium
TGGGGGATCATGGGCGGCGCGTTCTGGGCCGTGGGGACGATTTCCAACTTCGCGGCGTCTTACGCGCAGATGGTCGGCCCGGCCACCTCCTATGCGCTGGGCCAGGGCGCCACGATGGTGGGGGCAATTTGGGGCGTTTTCGTGTGGAAGGAATTCGCCGGGGCGGGCGCGAGCACGAGGCGGCTCCTGGTCTTGATGTTCGGGTTCTTCATGGTTGGACTCTTCTCGGTGGCGCTGGCCCCGGTAGTGAAGTAAGAAGAGAAGTCGACAGTCAAAAACTGAACGCATCAAAGGAATTCGCATGGGGAAAATATTAGCGGCCTTCGCCACCATCCTTCTGACTGCGTGCTTTGCTGGCGCAGCGGATACGAAAATCCCGATCATTCTCGACACCGACATCGGCACGGATATCGACGATGCCTTTGCCCTGGCGCTCATCATCAACAGTCCCGAACTGCAATTGCTGGGCGTGACCACCGTTTCGGGCGACACCGCGGCGCGGGCGTGCCTGGCGGCGAAGTTCCTATGGGAAGCGGGGGGGAAATGGCGGCAGGTGCCGGTGGCGGCAGGCGTGCCGGGGCCAGCACAGCATATCGAGCAGACCCGTTGGGCGGATGACTTCGCGGGCCCGCAGATCCTCAAGGAAAGCGCCGTGGATTTTCTGCGCGGCCAGTTCCACCGCCGCCCTGGGGAGATTACGCTGATCGCCATCGGCGAGCTTACGAACGTCGCCGCCCTGCTCAAAGCTGACCCCTTGGTGGCGAAAAAGATTAAGCGCGTCGTTTTGATGGGCGGTTCCATCGCACGCGGCTATGAGCCCGGCTCGAAGCCGGATGCGGAATGGAACATCAAGTCGAACCCCGCTGCCGCCCGTGCCGTGTTCGCATCCGGCATTCCAATTCTGATGGCGCCGCTCGATGTGACCGCCATGCTACAGCTCGATGCGGCAGCGCGGAGCCGTATCTTCGATCACGGCACCCCGGTCGCGAGCGCCCTGGCCGCCCTCTATCATCTCTGGAACAGCGACACGCCGACTCTTTTCGACCCCATGGCCGTGGCGCTCTTGATCGACCCGAATCTCTGCCAGACGGAAGAACTGGCCGTGGAAGTGGACGACCAGGGATTCACGCGCGTAGCGGAGGGTAGGCGCGCGAACGCCACGGTGGGCATGCACACAAATCCCGCCACATTTTTCGAGTTCTACTTGCGCCGCGTCGCAGGGAAGTAGGGAACGGCGGATAGGGAACAGGTTGCAGGGAACGGATTCCGGGGCACCGCATGCGGCGCCTCAGAAAACTCTCCGCAGAGGATAACGAACTTCGCTACTGGTAAGGCTGCAGCTTCGCCTGAATCCGGTCGTGAATCCAATGTGGGTCCCACCACTCAATGGGGTTCACGGGAATTCCATCGAGTAGCATAGTCAGGTGCAGGTGATCGCCACCCGCCAGGCCCGTCTGCCCGCTGCGGCCGATCTCCTGCTCGCGCTTGACGTGATCTCCCTCTTTGACGGCGATGGAGCTCATGTGGCCGTACAGACTCTGGATCCCGCAGCCATGATCAATAACCACAGCATTGCCGAAGATTCCGAAGAACCCCGCCAGCACCACGATGCCGTCGTTTGAAGCGCGCACGGGCATGTGCTCCAGGCCTGCCAGGTCAAAGCCCAGGTGTGTCTGATGATCCACGACCTCTCCGTTATAGGTGTAGGTGCGGTAGTCGGCGAAACTGGCTTCCGTCTTGGAGGGCAAACGGACGAACGGCTCCTTCCACAGGAACGTTGACGCCGTGTGCTTGGAGAGTTCCACGAGGCGCTGGGCATCGATCTCGCGCAGTTGTCCGTTTACTTCCAGGAAATTCTTCAGCAGGCTCCCCTCATCGCGCATCTCCGGAGTCTGACCCAGGATGGGTGGGACGACCCGGTTCATGAAGTCGTCGGTCAGGGTGATGGTGTCAGTGTGAAATTTCTTTGGGAACACCCGGTAGGTGAAGTTGGCCAGCGTTTCATTCCCCACATCATCACGAGCCACGACGCGAGCTATAACCGAGGGGTCAACGTTGTAAGGATAGGCGAAAACGCACAGGCGCGTTTCGGGCATCGACTCCTTCACGGAGAAACTGGGGAAGAAATAGGGGCCCACCTGGACGCCGGACTCCGTGGTTCCCGGCGAGACCGTAAAGAGCACCATATCGCAGCCGCCGTGGTTGATGTAGTGCTGCGAGGTCAACACTCCTAGCTGAGGTGGTGCGAAGCGCACCGGCAGTTCCAGCACAACTTCATTGCGCCCCCCGCGGAAGAAGCGCCCCCAGGAATCGTTCAGGGCCAGGATGCGCACCGTGGCGCGGCCCTCTTTAAGTCCCGGAATCACCTCGCGGCCCACGGGAACGGTCCACTCCGCGGTGCTTGCCGGGCCCGGCCAGAATTTCCACCAGCGATGCGGGCGCGCAGTGAAGTCTATCCTGGCTTGATGCACCACCTGCCCTGCTTGGACAACCTCCACGGCCAGCGCTTTGACGTTATGCTTGGCGTCGCTCGCTTCCACAACCAGTTCGGTTTTTATGCCCAGCCCTTTGGGGGACTTGTTCAGAACGAGGGCAGGGCCCTGGCGGCTCGCGACTTTCAAGCCCAGCGCGACGAAGATGACCGCCAGGACGAGCACGAAGAAGATCAGGACCATCCCGACGCCCGTTTCCGACTTGTCACGAAGTTTTGACAATGGCTCCCTCCCACTTTCCGATGCTCATCAACTCGCTGAACTCTTGCGAGTTGTCTCGGACCACATTCCAGCGGTGTTCAATCAGGCTGGGGGCTTCAGGGCTTGAATGCGGAGGCTGCGAAAGTCTACGCGGTTGGTGTGACTCTCCAGGCCGATGTAGCCTTCTTTGGGAACCCGGCTGAGAGGACGGTGCTCGGCGAAGACAAAGGCCGGATCGTCGAAGTCGATTTTGTGAATCCGATTGCCATTCAGGTAGACCGTCAGGTGGCGGCCGATGCAGGTAAGCTCCACCTGGTTCCACTCGCCGGTTTTCCGGCCCACGCTGTAGAGCGGGATCACGGCGCCGGAAATCGCTCCCGTGCTGTGCAGATCGGTGGGCTGGCCCGCATCGTCAAGCAGGGGAATTTCCAGGCCGGTGAGAGCCGGGTTCCCCTGTTCCGCCGAGCGCAGAAAGATGCCGCTGGCGGCGCTTTTCGTGACCCGGTATTCCAGCCGCAAGACGAAGTCGCTGTAACGCTGATCGGACCGCAACCAGCCGCCTTTGCCTTCCGTCCAGAGAATTCCATCCTCCGCGTGCCAATCCTCCTGGCCCATGGCATGCCAGCCGGTCAGGCTATTGCCGTCAAAAAACGGTGCAAACCCCGAGTCGTCAGTGTCTTGACCCGTCAGGACGAGCGCGCTTGCCAGCGAAAAGATCAGGAACCAGCCGAATTTCCGCAACATCCCTGGGGATTCTCCCAAGCGAGTGGCCCGAACTACCGAGCCTGTGTTACAAGATACAGGAAACGAGTGCAATTTCACAAATTGATTCGGAGAGAAGGGAACGATGCCCAAACTCACCTTGCGCCTGCTTCAGCACAGCCGGCGCCGCGAACTGGAAGAATATCTCCGCCTCTACAGCCGGTGTTTCAACCCCGACGAGCGCGTCAGCCCTGGTGTGCTGCGGCGGGTGATGGTGCCCTCGCCGACCCGTGTCAATCTCGTGCACCTGTTTGCGGCTTACCTGGACGGCCGCCTGGTGGGTGGCGCCTGCACGCTGGTTCTTCCGGCGTTCCGCGTGGTGTTCGGGAGCTACATCTTCGTCGACCATGCGCTGCGCGGGCGCGGCTTGAGCGTCCGGATTCTGCGCCAGGTCCTTCGCGAAGAGCGCCGCGGACCGCACGGCTGGAACTGGCGTTTTTATGGCGAGGTCACGGCGGCTTCCGGCGAGCGCTGGCACACCCTCCTGGCCAGAGTTGGCTTTCGATTTCTCCCGGCGCTGTGGCCCCTCGTCTCCTATCGGAATCCGGGCAAAGTCGTGGCTGGACGGCTATGCTATTTCTCCTATCGAAAGAATCCACCGCCGCGGTTCTCCCAACTCGCCTTGCTGCTTTACATCCATGCGCTGTTTTATGGACCGGAGGCCACGCACCGTCACTTGGTGCCGCGGCTAAAGGACTTCGTTTCTTTGGAAGCACAGTAGATTCAAACGGATGCCTGCTGAAAACGGAGGTTGACGAATCATTCTGTTTGCGCCACAATATGACAAAGTGTCTGGGTTAATCCTGGAGGTTATTAATGGCCACTGCCACATCGCAGTCGTCTGCTTTGGAGATATCACCGCAGCAGGTCTTGGAAATCACATGGGGATTTGCTGTTACCCAAGTCATTACGACGGCGCTTGAACTGAACTTGTTCACATGCCTCGATGAGGGATGCGCCACGGTCGAGGATCTGGCTTTGGAAACAGGCAGCTCGAAGCGTGCACTGCGGATTCTGCTCGACGCGCTGGTAGGGATGAAACATCTGGAGAAAGCCCACGGTCGTTACGAGCTTGCGCCCCTATCCCGCGCGTACCTTTCCAAGAAAAGCCCCTCCTATCTGGGAGGCTTGGTGCTGCACGGCCGGCAACTGCAGGCGAACTGGTCACGTTTGACTGGGGTTGTGCGCACGGGGCGGCCGCCCCATGCCATCGAATCGGAGCAAGACCACGGTGAGTTCTTTGCCCAGTTCGTAGACGCCCTGCAAACGCTCAACAGCCCTGCGGCTGCGTTCGCCGCCCGCGAGTTGTGCCCCCCCGGGTCTTCCCCAGGCCGCCGCGTGCTGGACGTGGGAGCAGGCTCGGCCGTCTGGAGCCTGGCGTTCGCGCGGCGCGATCCACAGGCGCAGGTGACCGTCGCCGATTGGCCTGCTGTGGTCGAGAGGGTTACGAAGAAACTTGTAGCGCGCGAAGGCGCGAGCGACCGGTTTGATTACCTGCCGGGGAATTTCCGCCAGGTCGATTTCGGCGCGTCGAAATTCGATGTGGCGATTCTGGGCCACATCTGCCATTCCGAGGGCCCCGTGCATACGCAAAAGCTGTTCGCACGCGTGTACACGGCCCTGAAGCCGGGTGGCCACCTCCTGATCGCCGAAATGATCCCCGACGATGAACGACGCGAGGCGGCGTTTCCCCTCCTTTTCGCTGTGAATATGCTGGTGAACACAGAGGAAGGCGATACCTTCACGCTGGAGGAGTATCGCGCCTGGCTGGCGGCCGCGGGTTTTCACAGCGTGCGGACGCTGGCAGCTCCCTCGCCCTC
This sequence comes from Acidobacteriota bacterium, assembly GCA_003171295.1. Classification (GTDB taxonomy): domain Bacteria; phylum Acidobacteriota; class Terriglobia; order UBA7540; family UBA7540; genus Bog-366. The sequence goes on from PMYF01000481.1 coordinate 13,511, forward strand.
GCCGCTGATCGTGGCCAGCAAATAGCAGCAAGGCGCGGAATTGCATCCGTGACCCCTTTGCTCCTGCGCACTCTCTGGTTCACCTATGGGGTGCGAAAATGCAGGGGGTCTCGGAGGTTTTGCCACTCCCGGTAATAGTAGAGTGCAGTGGGGCGTTTTCCGTTGAACCTTAGCTTTTTTAGGAACTCGATTTCCTCCTCGGTAGCATCGCTGCTGAGGGAAGCATCATGAAGGAATTCTTCGAGCCCCGGCTCTTCGTCAAATGCTTGGTTGGAATCCCTTTCCACAAACTCAATTTTCTTGCGCTGTCTAGGCGTCACCCGGTGGTTCAGGACAACGTCCATACCAAAGGTCACGAGGTCGATATCCCATGACTCTACTAGCGGATCCAAAAAGGATAAGCAGTTTTCAGCCGACAGGTTGAAGACGTTCGCATCCAGGAACTCCAGAAGCGTGACGCGGATTTGTTCATAGGTTTGTTTGCTGAGTCGAGCCACGAGGCGGAGCCAGTTTTCATTCTGCAGCTCCTTTTTGGCAACCCCCTTGACCACATCCAAGAGCTTCTGTGTGACGAGGCGTTCAAGTTCGCCGAAGGGCTCTTTCTCAAAGATCACGCGTAGCTGGTTTTCCTTGTCGGGATTGCATTTGTGGAGAATCGATTCTCGAACTTCCTTAAACAAAGGCGCGGGCGGGTCCCCTAATCTTCTCTTAAGCTCTTCCTTGCGCTGGAGGTTAGCCAGTTTAGCGAGCTCGCCATCCGAGAGCTTCAAAAATTTTCCCATTTTCTCATAAATATCCGTGCGGTCCGGCGCCGGGGGCGTCTTTTTCCCGGCAAGCAACTGCGAAATATAGGACTCAGTAACTTGGGCGCCAGCAGCCAAGTCTCGCTGCTCAAGCCCGAGCTTTTCCAGGCGCTGTCTGATCACCAAAGCCACATCCATGGGCTCCTCCTCCCAGGACTTAACTTTCTCTAATTAATTAACACACTTATACC
>PMYF01000550.1 GCA_003171295.1 Acidobacteriota bacterium
GCCTAGAGACGCGTCCGGAAACAAGGTTTTTGGCCGTTTCTTGAACCGTAAACCCTTTGTTTTCGGCGCACGAATTTCCCAAAAGGCCCTTTCTGGATGGGCCTCTAGCCGAATGGCGGTTCACTTAAACGTTCTTAGGGAGATGTTTCTCTGTTCACCACTGGCCCCCCCTCACCCCCACCCGCAAAACGTGGGGCCCCCTGCCCGCTCCGGCTGGTGAAAACGCCGGCAGCGGACCGCCCTCTCCCGCGAGGGGAGAGGGCTGGGGAATTCATGAGACGGCGAGCAGCCTCTTCAGCCCCGCCCTCCCACTTCCGTGGTGAGGAATTCGGTTTAGGATTCCGGATTCAGCAGGAGATGAGAATGACGCCCGGGTATCAAGTCACCCCACCGCTCAAGCACCCGGTCACTCGATCGCGCAATCGCCCGGTCGCTCAACCAACCAATCGTTCCATCGGCCAGTCACATGATTCCCCGATTCCACCGCGCCCGTGACACACTTCCCCGTATCGGTTATCGGCGGAGTTCGGCGGAAAGATGAGCGGATCGCATCGACCAAGGGTCCCTGAGAACTTGAAGCGTATGCACATCAATACGGGCGCAAGCGGCGGCGCGAATCAAATTCCGGCTGCAGATATCCGGCGTGAAGGCGGCGGGAATTCGCTAACAAGGTTTTCACACTGGCACGGCAAGGAGTAAACTTCCCACCGGACCATTTTTCCAAGACCAACCCTGGCTGCACAGGCCCGGCTTGATCGGTTCGCCTATGCCTGCAGGGCGGGCTCTTCACGGAAGGTGACCTTCAGGAGGTGGAACATGGCATTCGGTGACGACTGCACGCGGAGGGCTTTCTTGCGAAATGTGGGCGTGGGCGTTCCGACCCTCAGGCTGTTTTACGGCGGAGTAGCGACGGCGGCTCGGGGCGCAGAGGGGTGGCCGAGCGAGTTGGATTCCGGCAAATTCACGCCGGTTGATTTGAGCTCTCACTTCACAGGGTCTCCATCCGATTTTGGAGCGCGGGAGCAGGCGAAGAGAATGGGCCCCCCTTCGGCTCGAGATGGCCTTCTCCGCGTGCCTTCTGGCCGGCAGACCTTTCGGGGGATACCATTCCTGCTGGGTCCCGAAGGAGCGCAGGCGAAATCCTGGGTGGTTCTCAGCAAACGCAAGGGTTCATGGCTTGCCGAAAGCCTTGAGATCCCCCTCAAGCAAAAGGCAGGGTCCATCTGCCTGGCGCAATTCTGTGATTGGGACCTTAATGAGACTTCCCCGCCAGACCAGGACATCCAAGAGAAGGTCGGGCAGCGCTTGGCCGATGCCGTCTTGATCTTCGAGGATGGCCGCCAGGAGGCGCTTCCCATCCGACGCCGCTACGAAGTGAATGCTCCCTCGGTCGAATGGGGCCATCTGAGCTTCCTATCGTTCGCGCAAGGCGCCGACGCTCCGCGCCAACTAACCGACCCTCTCCCCGACGCCAAAGATTGGGGAAACTTGCAGATGGGCTTCATGGACAACTCCTACTCGCCGCCGGTGGTTTGGATCTGCGCGCTGCCCAATCCCCATCCCGACCAAATCATCAAGAGTGTGCGATTCGATGCGGCCAGTGACGATTCCCTGGTTCTTTGTGGCCTCACACTCTATCAGGGAAAGGCAAACCCGCTCCGCTATGAGCGCCTGGCCACATACCGAATTACCCTGCCGGAGGCGGTGGGCGACGAACCGGACCGTTGGAAAGTTGGGGTCGACCTGGGTGTGGTCGCAAGGGTTTGGTCCCCCACGCGCTTTGAGCCCGACTCGTGGCTGACCGCCTCTGACGCCGGTCTTGGTGCGCGCGCGGAGCAGATCCCTGGGAACCGCTATCTTTACGCAGAGCTGACCGCAAGTTCCGAGGCGACGCTTACGCTGCGCGACTCGAAATCGGGGACGGTGTATGCGTTTGACCTCGGGGGAGCCGAAGCGGGAAAAGAACTGCAGCCGCGCAATTCCACGCCGCCCGGCGGGCACGTGGAGATCCTCGAGCGCGAAAAGGTGTGGCTGCACGGCAAGGTNNGTCGACAGCGCCACCGGGCTCCCCACGCCCGTTCGGCTGGCCTTTCGCTCCAAAGAAGGGCGCTATATCCCACCCTATGGTCATCGCAGCGAGATCAATGACGGCTGGTTTCAGGATTACGGCGCCGACGTGAAGCTGATGGATGCCTCTTTCGCTTACGTGGACGGCACGTTCCAGGTGGAGTTGCCCGTGGGTGAAGTTTACCTCGAGATGACTAAGGGATTCGAATACGCGCCGGTCCGCCGCCGGCTGCAGATCGAAGCCGGTCAGCGCGAACTGCGCATCGAGATCGGGCGCATCGCCGATCTCCGCTCCCAGGGATGGGTAACCGCAGACACCCACGTCCATTTCCTGTCGCCCACGACGGCGCTGCTCGAAGCCGGGGCGGAGGGACTTAATTTGATTAACCTCCTCGCGGCCCAGTGGGGCGATCTGTTTACCAACGTCGGCGACATCACGAATGAGCCGCTGCTTTCCCGCGACAAGGAAACCATGGTCTGGGTGGGCTCGGAGAATCGCCAGCACATTCTCGGCCACATTGGGATGCTGGGCCCGCAGGCGCCCGTCTTCCCGATGTCGGCGGCGGGGGTGGACGAAAGCTACCTTGGCGATCCCGTTTGGAACAGCATGGCCCACTGGGCCGATGCCTGTCGTGAGCGCGGTGGTCTGGCTGTGTCGGTGCATTTTCCATACCCCACAGGGGAAATCGCCGCGGATGTGGCGCTCGGCAAAATCGATGCCGTGGAGCTCTGGCCCCAGCATCCGGCAGGGGCCGAGGCAGGGCATTTCAACTTTCTGCGTTTCCTCGATTGGTACCGATACCTGAATTGCGGCTATCGACTCCCCGCCGCGGGCGGCACCGACAAGATGGGAGCCTATATGCCGGTGGGAACGAATCGCACTTACGCCTATATCGGAAAGGAAGAATTCAATTTCCCCAACTGGGCCAAAGCCGTCCGCAGCGGAAACACCTTTGTGACCTCAGGGCCCATGCTCCTCTTCCAAGCCGACGGCCACCCGCCCGGCCAGGAAATCAGCCTGGGCGCCGGCGGCGGGACAATTGAAGCGCATGCCAGCGTCAAAAGCTTCGTGCCCTTTAATCGGCTGGAGATTGTTCTCAATGGCCAGGTGGTGGCTTCGCGCGAAGCGGCTTCGGGAACGCGCGAGATGAAGCTTACCGAAAAGATCCGTGTGCCGGGCCCGGCCTGGATGGCGGCCCGCTGCTCATCGCAACTGGGGCCGGTAACATCCTGGGAATTCATGGTACAGGCGCATACATCTCCGGTTTACCTGGTCGTGCCGGGGCAGGAACTCTTTTCGGCCCAGACCGCCGCCTATATGCTAAAGCTGATCGATGGGTCGCAAGCCTTCGTGGAGAATCTTGCGACCCGCCCCGACCCGGAGAGGTTCGCGCGGGTAAGAAGAGTCTTTGAGGATGCACGGGCGGAACTGCATCGTCGACTGCACGCGCACGGGGTTCCGCATTGATAGGGGATTCAACGCAGGGTCAGACCGGTCTGGCTGGCTCCAGGAAAGTGGCGCTTACTGGCCGGCGGAGATAACGGGCAGAGGAGGACACATGGAATGGAAGGATGACGCGGAGCTTTTTGAGCTCATGCGCACCAAGCTTTACACAGCCATCGTGGGAGATATCCTGGACGTTCTCGGCCGGCATCATCAGTTTTTTCCGCCGCAATGCCGGCCGCTTCGCCCGGATATGGTTGTGGCCGGGCGTGCCATGACGGTGCTGGAAGCAGACGTTTTCCACGAACCGGACCCGCCCTTCGGGCTGATGCTCGAAGCCCTCGATTCGCTGCGGCCTCACGAGCTTTACGTCGCGGCCGGGGCGTCGCCGCGTTATGCCCTGTGGGGAGAGCTGATGTCCACAGCGGCGCGGGCGCGCGGCTCGACCGGCGCGGTGCTGGCCGGCTTCACACGTGACACGCAAGGAATTCTGGCCCTCAATTTTCCCGTCTTTTGCAGCGGCTGCTATGCCCAGGACCAGCGCGGTCGCGGGCAAGTGATCGCGCACCACGTGCAACTTGAAATCGACGGGGTCCTGGTAAGGCCTGGCGATGTCGTCTTTGGAGATATCGATGGCGTCGTGGTCCTCCCGCGCGAACTGGAAGTGGAAGTCATCATGGGGGCGCTGGAAAAGTCGCGGAAGGAGAAGACCGCGTTGCAGGATCTGGCGAGGGGTCGCATGGCAACCGAGGTGTTCAAGCATTACGGAATCTTCTGAGGGCCGCACGACGCCCGACCGGAGGTTATTCAGCACCTTCGCGGGGGGGGCCACAATTTCTCCGGCAGTCGGAGCTGCGTTCCATGACGACGGGAACAACCTCCGACAGTAGCACGATGAACCCGCAGAAGGATTCTCCAGGAGGTGTACCGTGACTCAACCCTGGTTCATGGGTGCGGCTCTTCTGATCGCCCTACTCCAACTACCAGGTCAGAATCCCCCTTGGACACCAAACCCCACCGCGACACAGTCGCCCCCGCAGGAACCGGAGCACCGTTTCCCGATCGACAACCCGCAGCAGGCTCAGCATGCGGGGAAGCCAAGAGTCGATGCAGCACAGGTCAAGCGCGACGCCGAGGCGTTGGCCAAGCTGGCTGGGGAAATTCCTTCGGCCGTTGAAATGACCAACAAGGGAGTCCTGCCCAAGGACCTGAATGATCGGCTCAAGCGGATCGAAAAGCTATCGAAACAGCTTCGTCGGGAGCTTTTCAATTAGACTGATCAGGCGGGGGGACGCAGCCTCATACGAACGGGCGTTTAAGAGGATACCCATCGCAGCCCTTTCGTCTCGCAGAGTTGGAGGGGTTGCTGGGAGTGATAGGCCGAATTTCACATCACGCTGGCAGGGTTTGGGGGGCTGCCGGAAGGGCGGGGCTTCAGAGCCTGTGGAAATGCGCTGTCATTCTGAGCGAAGCGAAGAATCTCTGTATTTGTAGAATCAGGCAAATGCGGAGATCCTTCGTCGTCTGCGGCTCCTCAGGATGACAGTCATGACGGTTTTTCCGCAGCCTGTTCGCCCCCGCCGAAATCGCGGCTCCCGCCCTCTGTTCGTCCCGAGCCTCTCGGGTGCGGTCACCCAGTGTTCTACGGTGAAATCTGCGAGCGCAAACTCTTCGCCAATTTCTCAATCTGTTTCAACTGCTGAGACAGATCCTTGGGAAGAACGTTCTTCGACACCAAGTCGACTTGACCGGGAATCTTCTGCGCGAGCTCGGCCAACTCTTGCGCGTTTTTACGGGCCGCTCGCGCGTCGAAACGCCGCTTGGCTTTCCCCAATCCCTCGGGGATGGGCTCGTCGGGAGGGTGAGGCCGACTGCTCACTTTCCCGGCGGGGGAGGGCGGGTTTCCGGTCGGCATCTGCTGGCTTCCCCCGAAGCCTCCCGGTTGATGTTGTGCGTACAGCATGCCCCAAACGCCCAGGCAGCCAGAGAGCAACGCCAGAGCAATGAACCCTTTCATGGCAAACCTCCTCCTGGCCCCGGGTTCTGTCGTCCAGGGCTATTCCAATTTGATTGTCCCAATCGCGATGCCCTCATTTGCGCGGCCTGGAAGAGAAATCCCCCGAGGCGGGATCAGCCAGGGTAAGTTTGAACGGCACCAGCATACCAAAAGAAAAACCCTCTCGCCCGGCCAGAATTGCCAGCCGAGCGAGAGGGTAAGAAGCATTCGATCCAAATGTCCAACCCAGCTAGAAGCTAAGCTTCAAACCGAACTGGACCTCACGAGCGGCACCGCTGGTGTTATTGATCACCCCAAAGGAAGCGGCATCAACGTTTGTGTGGGGATACGCGAAGTTGGGGGTGTTCCACATGTTGAACAGTTCAGCGCGGAACTCCAACTTGAAACGCTCGCTCAGTTGGAAGTGCTTGAGCGCCGCGAAGTCCCAATCTTGCAACCCCGGGCCGCTCAGGATGTTACGACCGGAATTTCCAAAGCGGTAGTTACCGGCAAGCACGCCCGCCGCCAGAGCGGTGGTAGTGAAACAGCTCGTATCGAACCACGCCGCGAGCGTCTTGGAACCATTGCCGAAGCAAGTCCGATCAGGGCGCGGAGTGGCGGATGCTGTGTTGGCGTACGAGTCCGCGGCTGTAACGGTGAACGGGAATCCGGATTGGAAGGAGGTAATGCCCGACACCTGCCAGCCGCCCAGGACCGCGTTGGCAGCCCCCCCGGTGTTCATGTAGCGCTTACCCTTGCCGACGGGCAGTTCATAGATGTAGCTGATCACCAGCCGGTTGCGGGCATCGGTGAAGGAGCGCCCGTAGTCCAGCCAGGGGCGGTTGTCGTCTTGCGCGTCGCCGTTGCCAACTCCGCCGCCGAACCCTTCATCGCCCTCGTTGTTGTCAAGCGACTTGGCATAGGTGTGAGCGATGAGCAGGCTCATGCCGTTTGAGAAGCGCTTGGTGATTTTCGTTTGCAAGGAGTTGTAATTCGAGTTCGCATCCGCGGTGGTATAGAGCATCTCTCCGAAGTCCGCATACGGACGCCGAGGCTGCAAATCACCTGGCCCAGGCTCGGGTTGATTGGCGGGCAGGTGCAGGTCACCAAGGTGCGTTCCCTTGGCGCCGATGTAATTGACTTCCACCGCCCAGTTTTGGGTGAGTTGCGACTCAATTCCAAAGCTCCACTGCTGCACATAAGGAGCTTTGTAGTGGGGTGACACGAACAGGGAGATGAACTGCTGGGAGAGGGGTGGAATTCCGCCAGAGCCCCCGAAGACATTGGCCGTGGTAGCGGTGGGTACCTCCCCGCTGGCGGTATTGAAGTACTGCGAGGGTGAAAACACCGGATTGTTGTTAACGAAATGCTGGTTGTTGAAGTTCGGCGTGTCGTAGAAGATCCCATAGCCGGTACGGATGATCGCCTTATCCGATCCGGTGGGCCTCCACGAGATGCCGAGGCGGGGCGCAAACTGCTTGTTGTTAGGGAAAATCAGCGTACTTGCCGTGCGGCCCGTGAACCCGAATTGACTTCGCTGGGCGCTAGTGGCAATCAGGCAGGGAGCTGACAAATCGCCATTTCGGTGGAGGTAGGCATCTGCAGCGCTGGTGCAAAGCGCGTCGTTCGCTGCCGCAGGAAGCGCCGAGACCAATAAGGCATTTCCGAGCCCCGAGAAGGGAAGCCCGGTGGGCTGAAGGGTCAGATAGTTGTTCATCTTGTCGGTTGCCCAGCGGCGATACTCCCAACGAATACCAACGTTGACGGTGAGGTTGGAACTAATCTTAATGTTATCCTGGGCGTACGTGTTCCAGAACCCACCACCGACCTGGTTGGTATCCTGATACTTGATCGTGTGCGCGGCACTGTTCGGATAGCCTAGGAGGAAGTCCGCCAGGTCGGCGTTGCTATTTACGGCGGCGGAGGCGGAGCCGAACAAGTCGGAGTACTGGCCGTTGAAAGAGATCTGGCCGTGGGGAGAAAACGATGCCGCTTCCCGCAGAATCTGGTAGAACTGGAAGTCGGCGCCCACTACCACCGTGTGGCGGCCATGTGTCCAGGTCAGGTTATCCTGGTACTTCTCCACCATGTCCGGGCTGATTACCGGACGATAGTTGGAATCCCCGATGCCCGCAAAGTTGTTGAAGCCAAACCACGGGAACCCTTCGAAGCTCGGCGACACGGAGGTAAAGTTCTGGATGCCGAACCCCTTCTGGAAGCCTTGCGCTCGCGGACAACTGGCGCAGTCTGCAATGTCATAGTCGCGCTGGAAGCCGAAATGCGCTTCGTTCAGCAGGTGTCCGCCAAAGGTATGTGTCCACCCCAAAGCCAGGTTCTGGCCGCGGAAGTAAATCGTATCGCCGAAGCCCGGCAGGATGCTGTACCCGGAGTAGGGGTTTACAGCATACGAGTTTCCGATGATATAGCGAGCATTGAACTGGTCCCTGGGGCCGAAATTGTGATCGATGCGGACATCGCCCTGATGCTGCGTTAGCGGCAACGGCGCAGCTTGGACGAAGTTCACGCCCGTTACGCCGGTTAGATTGGGGCTCGGGAAGGGGTTGAACGAAAGGGCATGCGCCGCTACCGGGTCGAGGACTCGGGAGCCGCCCGTGGGGAAGAGGATGTTCCCCACAATGGGATTGGCGATCACGATGTGTTCCTTGGGGTCCGCTACATTGGGACAATGATAGGACTGGGCAGTGGCGGGGTCGAAGAGTTGGCCCGCATCGTAACTGAGATTGGAAGGTCCACCGGAACCGCACAGGTTAATGTTCTTAGAGGGGTCATTGGTCAGCGAGCCGCTGAGGTCGCCGCCCAGTTGCGCCGCCGTGGGAACGAGGCGGTTTTGGGCCCCGCCCTGAATCTGGCGCAACTCCTCGTAGTTCACAAAGAAGAAGGTCTTGTTCTTCTTGATCGGGCCGCCGATTGAACCGCCGAATTGGTTCCGGCGATACTCCGGCAAGGTTTTCTGGAAGTAGGGAGCGGAGTCTAGTTTGTCGTTGCGCAAGAACTCGTATAGAACGCCGTGGAACTCATTGGTACCAGACTTCGTTACGAGGTTGATGGTGGATCCCGCGGTCTTGCCGAAGGCCGCGTCGTAAATATTCGTCTGGACCTTGAACTCTTGGACTGCGTCCGGCGGAGGAGAAACGGCGAAGCCGCCAAAGGTCATGTTGCGCGAATCCACGCCGTCGATAATCGAGTTGTTGCTCGAAGAGCGCGCGCCGTTAGCAGTGTAAGAAGACTCGCTGAAAGGCGAGCCAAACTGGTCGTTGGCGAACCCGCCGTTATCCGTGGTAGTGCCCGGAACCAACGAAGCCAGCGCGCCGAATCGCCGCAAGTTCAAGGGCAGGTCAACCACGTCACGCTCGCCGATCACGGTTCCGACGCTCGCCGTACTGGTTTCCACCAGGGGCGCCGCACCGCTGACTTCCACGCGTGTGGCAAGTTCACCGACTTGCAACTGGACGTTAAGCGTGGCTTTCTGGTCCACCAAAAGGGTGATGCCAGTCTGCACAGAAGTCTTGAATCCCGCCTTCTCCACGGTCAGCGTGTAGGCGGACGGATGGAGAGAAGGAAGGTTGAAGTTTCCCGTTGGGTCTGTCGTCGTCTTGGTCGCCTGCCCAGTGCCGGCATCCGTCGCCGTGACGCTCGCGTCCGGAATAGCAGACCCCGAGGGGTCAGTTACCGTGCCTGTAAGGGCGGCGTTGACGGTTTGACCGAAATTGGGGGAAGGGGTCAGGAAGACAGCAAACGCAACAACCAAAAGGGACGTTAGGAGCCAACCGATACGGCTACCTTCGCCGCGGTAACGCATTCTTCACCTCCAGAATTTTTAAAGAAATGTCAGCCCGTCGAACTAACATCACTGGGCTCAATACCTGTGCTAATATCAGCCCGACGCGACCCGACGCAAAGAAATGCCTGGGCCTACAACCTCACCCAGGCGCAGTGTCTAGATGCAACAATCTTGCAACAACAATCCGCCGGTGTCAAGCTATTCTTAGAAGCTATTCTTGGAAGATTGCGTAACTTTTGAGGTTAGACTTGCTAGCGCTTGCTCGCATCAACGATATCGCCGTGTTGCAGGCCGCTTGCAGGCGGCTGAAACACAGCCAGCAGCGATGGCATACGACGGCGGTCTGCTGGGATCAACCCGCCGCTGCCAGGCGAGGTTGAATCGCCATGCGCCTTCCACAAGACGCCCTTGCAGCCGGGGAGCGCATTAATTCACCCTGATTTATACCTACGGAGAAGCCTAAATGGATTTCCCCCTCGATTATTGTCCCGACGGCTGGGCGCGCCTCGAGAGATTGCGCTCGCTTTTCACGGAACGTCCACTAGACCGAATCTATGCTCGCATGGAGGTTGAAACGAATGCCCTGCGGAAGTTTGCAGCGAAATACCCGCCGGGTTACACGGAGCGCCCGCACTTAGAGGAACGCGTGGCTTTTTGGGATGAGTTGTACGCCGAACGTGCCGGGATTCACGATGACTCAATTCCCTCTGCCTACTTGAGCGAAATGGACCAGGGGCTGTACGGGGGCATCGTAGGTGGTGAGGTGCAGTTCATGGCGCATCCGGAAAATGGCTGGATTTCGTCGATGCTTCCCCCCCTCCTGAAGGATTGGTCGGAGTTTCCCAAACTGGCCATCAATCATCAGGGCGCCTGGTATGGTTTCTATCTTCAGGAGCTCGAGCAGTTCCGCAAGGCCAGCGCGGGGAAGTTTGGCATCAGCCATTTCATTCTGATTGACGGCCTCAACTTTGTCTTCGAGCTGTTTGGTGCAACCCAGACCTACCTGGAGTTAATGGATAATCCGGGGAAAGTGCGGGAGGCGATCGAATTTGCTTATCAACTTAACGTGGATGTGCAGAGGACTTTCTTCCAGCAGGCGCCACTCCTCGAGGGTGGCACTTGCAGCAACATGGTGGAGTGGATCCCCGGACGCATTGTGTCTGAGAGCGTCGATCCCTTCCATATGACTTCCGTCGACTATTTCGAAGCATGGGGCCGCGAACCGGTGGAACGCATCCTGGGAACCTTTGACGGAGGAGTCGTGCATATTCACGGTAATGGGCGCCATCTGCTCGAAGCTGTCGCTACGATCCACGGGCTGAAGGCCGTATTTCTAGCGGATGATCTGCACTTCCCTTCGGCGTTTTCGTTGCTCCCTGAACTTAAGAGACGCCTGCAGGGCTTGCCCGTGGTGTTGAACGCGGACTTCCCGGATTTTGTCGCGGCGCTCGAATCGCATCAATTGACAGGTGGCGTTCTGTACAAAGTTCAACATGTGCCGGACGCTGGAGTCGCAAATCACTTGATGGATCGGGTCCGCGAGTACGTGGTGTGAGCGGGCAAAACGGGCCGAATTCCCTCCCCCGGAGATAAATGGCCGAAGCGCTCTGCAAAAGCCGAGTTCGTTCAGGTACACAAGTAAGCGGTGCAAGGCTGGTCATCCAACTCGGGCGCCCAGCGAACCGGGGAAGTAGTCCGGCTTCCCGCAAGTGGACCTTTCTGCTATGTAGCTTGCTAGGTTCTATCGCGGTCCTTTCCATGGACCGGCCCCTGAGGGCAGATACCCCTCCCCCCAGCGTCATTCTCATCACAATCGACACGCTCCGAGCCGACCGCCTCGGGTGCTACGGCAATCGGACTATTCCCACCCCGGCAGCCGACCAACTAGCTCGAGATGGTGTGGTCTTCCGCCGCGCCCTAGCCCAGGTCCCGCTCACCTTGCCCTCCCACGTGGCAATCCTTACCGGAACCTATCCCATGTGGAATGGCGTTGAAGACCTGACCACGGCGGGACT
>PMYF01000116.1 GCA_003171295.1 Acidobacteriota bacterium
TCTCTACTGTAGAAGATGAGTCATAGTGACTCGGTGCGACGACTTGCAGGAAATCTTCGATGAATTGGGTCGGGGGGAGTCCTACGGTGCTTCCACGACTCACATGTCAAAGCTCCTGCCGCGCATTCAGGGCGGCGGGGGTGCGGGCTGCCCAATTCTTGTGTTTGGAATCAAAAAGAGCCTTTATGTCCAAGATAGTTAATCTCTCCGAGCCGAGCGCAGCCGAGGATTTGCATGCCAAACTGGAAGGTCAGTTTGCCACTCTCCTGGCAGATCCGCCTTGGCAATTCCAAAACCGGACCGGGAAGATGGCCCCAGAGCACAAGCGATTGCTGCGGTATCCAACGATGGAACTGGAAGAAATCCTTGAACTCCCAGTGTCTCGCCTGGCGGCAGCTCGGAGCCACCTTTACCTCTGGGTGCCGAATGCATTACTGGCTGAGGGACTCCAGGTCATGAGGCGATGGGGCTTCACTTACAAATCAAACCTGGTTTGGTACAAGGTCCGCAAAGATGGCGGTCCCGATGGACGGGGCGTGGGCTTCTACTTCCGCAATGTCACGGAATTGGTTCTGTTTGGGGTGCGAGGAAGCATGCGAACGTTGAAACCGGGGCGGACCCAAGTAAACCTCTTTCCCACACGGAAGCGCGAACATTCGCGGAAGCCGGACGAAATCTACGACATAATTGAGGCCTGTTCTCCAGGGCCATATCTGGAGTTATTTGCGAGGTTCCGCAGAGCAGGCTGGAGTCAATGGGGAAACGAAGACGTGGAGGAGAATAGTCATTATGGAGTAGGGATGCGCAATGGGCATGCTGATGACCAAATGCGGTTGCTCGAACCCCCGAAAAACTACCGGGCGCGTTGAGGCTCCTGGCCGGGGCGGATGAGTTGGCGCTGGAGGAGCGCTTTTATCCGATGCACGTGAAGCAGAAGGACAGGACGGGCAGGCCGGACATTGACGCCTTTGAAACGACGATGCGCCGGGCGAAGTGCGAGAAGGGATTCTTTGTCAGCTTCGATTACCCCAGCGACGCGCTGCGCGAGATTGACCGCTTCTTCCGCGAGGAGCACCGCGTCATCATCCCGATCACCGGCCGCGACATTTTGGACGAGGAGATTGCGAGGAAGCTGGCATGAAGGAAGACATACAGTTCGACGATTTCGGACCGTGCGACATATGCAGGGAAGTTAAACCTATCACCAAGAACGGCATCTGTTCCAAATGCTTCAAGAGCATGCTTGAGCATCGGTCCGAGCCGTGGATGCGGAACTCGCGGCTTAAGGCCTTGGCAAAGTCCGAGGCGGGGATTATCCAATTTGCGAAACGAATCGCTCGCTCGCAAACATCCCAAACGCTTCGCCCGTTTCGGTCAAAGCTGGAGGAGCACGCGCGGCGTGATGAGACCGAAGTACACGCACGACTAAAACGCCTTTCCGAGGCGACGCCATCTGAGCTTGCTGAGGAACGAGCAGCTGCTCCATATGCGAGGGATCTTTTTGAGATTAGTGACCAGCTTTTCAGGAGGATACAAGCGCGGCCTTCTGAACTGTATAGGATGCCCCCGGAGAAGTTCGAGGAGTTCATGGCAGAGCTCTTGGAAAGGATGGGCCTACAGGACGTGGAAGTCACGCAACGAACTCGTGACAAGGGGCGTGATATTCGGGCAAAGCTCAAAGTAAGCATTGGAGAGCTCCTGATCATCGTCGAATGCAAGCGCTACGCCGCAGCACGCAAAGTTGGCTTGGCTGTTGTGGAGCGGTTTCTTTGGACCATACGGGAAACTGACCGGGCTTCTTGCGGACTCATTGCGACGACGTCCTTTTTCTCAGCCGACGCGAAGGCCAAGGCAAAAGAGTTTCAATATAAGTTACACTTGGCGGACATTGCGAAGCTAAAGACTTGGATTGGACAGGTCGGGACGTGGCGGAAACAGGAGGGGTCTGAATTATGGGTTCCGGCAGCGCCGCCTGCTCCGCAGGTATCGGGCTAAGTACCGTTTGGTTTCCCGAGCGCCCTTATGAAACGCATCAACTGTCGCAAACTCGCCTCCGAGCACTACAACGACCGACTTTTCTGCGCACATTGCGGGTTCGGCATACCGGAGGTCCACCGAGGCTATGATCCAGATGCGCGACCGGCCAAGAAGGGTTTGCTGGGACAAGCGCATGAAGGACGCGGGCCAGAAGGCGGCTCTGAGCCGGAAGCGGAGCCAAACAGCGCGACGACGCAAGTGGCGTTTGGCGGCACTGAAGGCCGCCGCGACTCGGGCAAGTAATAAAACAGCCGGAGCTAGAGAGGTTGGAGCATGACCAAGACCGAACTGCGACAGATTTGGGAGAAGACCCAAGGCCATTGTCATTTCTGTGGCGACCCGGTGCAGTTCGACAAGCGCGGCTGGAGGGATGGCGACCTGGCGGGTTATTGGGACGTTGACCACGTCATTCAGAAGGACAAGGGCGGCAGCGTGCAAGCGGACAATTGCCTGCCCGCTTGCACGCGTTGCAATCGATTACGATGGCATCGCAAGGGCGAGCAGATGCGCGAGTTGATTTTTCTTGGTCTGATCGCGCGCGATGAAATTCGGCAGCAGACCGGAGTCGGGAGAGTGCTTGCTCAGTTGCGCGAGGCCCGTCTCACAAAGAACAAACTGAGACGAAAAAGGAGCGACGGAAATAGAGTTCAGGAATGAGGCTAGAAGGTGAACATCACCTCGGCCCGCAGGAAGGTCATCATGGCGCGATTGAGGTAGTAGTCGCCGGGGAAGAGGAATTCGCTCCAGAGGTGCGCGCTCATGTGCTGGCTGAATTTGTATTTCAGGATGGCCGAGGCAAAATGGCCGCGGAAGTCACCGCTGTTGGTGAACAGCCGCCTCAGATCGTTGGCAGCAACCCCCTGATAGGCGCCAAGAGTGGGCGTTTCGATTGGAGCAAACAGGGCGTAATAGCTGGCGTTGAACTCCAGGTCCTTGAGCGGATTGACGGTCCAAGTCGGGCCAAAGCGAATCAGGTTGGCCTCCTGGCCGACGCGCGTCTCTGCCGGGTACATGTACAGGCCGGTCTCGCTCCAGCGCGGCCAGCGGCCCCAGAGCACATCGAACATCTCATCCTGGCCCGAGTTCGGATCGTCGCCGGACAGAAACTCGAACGACATGGAAAGCTGATTGTTGAGCTTGTCTTTGAAGCTATAGGTCAGCTTGCTGTTCATGCCGAAGGCGTTGATGTCGCGGTACTGGCCTTGCTGGGCCTGGATGTAACCCGTGTTCCACGTGGGATTGAAGACGGGGTATGCTTTCCGCCCCACCTGGTAAGCGCCTTCCACCCAGTATTTCAGGTTGTCCGTCAGATTACCATTGACCCGACCGCCGAGAGTGTAAATGTCCGCGTTGTCCGGATGGAAACTATACGCATCGGCTAGTGGCATATTCTCGGCGTCATCATGCTTATAAATAAAGTAGCCGGTCAGGTTGGCTGACTTCATCGTAGTATTGGCGATCTGCAGAATAGCGCCCTTCTCGTTTTGCTCGGTCAGGTACCGATGCTGGCCCCCGTTGAGGACCGGCAGCCAGTCGGCGTCGCGGGCGCTTTGGACGATGCCGATGGCCTCGATGATGGTCTGCTGGTCTTTGAGATCGTAAGCGAAGCGGGCGGAATCGAGGAAGTAGGTCCATGAGCCGTCAAAGGGCGTGCCGTCACCCACCAGCCAGCCATCACCCAGGAAAATATCCTGCCGGCCAACTGTCGCGGTGAGAGGCAGGCCGCC
>PMYF01000703.1 GCA_003171295.1 Acidobacteriota bacterium
CGGATTGATTCTATTGCCGTTCTTGCGATATAAAATCGCCGCTGCACCGGCCGTCCCCTCCGCTTCAGCTCCGCCCCCCCGCGGGCTCATGCAGTACCTCGCGCAGGTGCTTTTCAAGTTCTCCCACGAAGCCTTCGGGATCGACACCTTCCTGACGAAAGACGATCCGGCCCTGGCGGTCGAAGATGACTATGGTCGGGAGACCACTGACACCGAGCAGTTGATCCAGCCCGTGCCCGTAGGCCACGGGAACGGTCCAGCCTACCTCCTTAAGGAAGGCGGGCACGCTGCTGCGATCCTCATCCACATTGACGGCCAGAAAAGTGGCGGCGGTTTCGTTGCGAAAGTCTTCCATCACGTGCTCGAAGAGTCTACCTTCCAGGCGGCAGGGGCCGCACCAGGTCGCCCAGAAATCCAACACCATGACCTTGCCGCGATAATCCGCCAGGCGGAGGGGCTTGCCATCTGGCCGCTCGAGGACGTAGTCGAAAGGATCGCGACGGCCGGTATTCTGCGCTGGCTCGCTCGCAAAACCCACCCCGAGTTGCTGCATGAGCTCGTCGTAGCGCGCCAACACCAGGTCTCCCAAACCCTGCCCGGCATGGTGCATGGCCACGTACGCGCTGCCGAGCTTGCGGCGAATCTCCTGGCGGTGCGCGGGGTCGGAATCTTTCTCCGGAAAGGCGAAGGCGGTAACGTAGTAATCCACGGCGCGGGTGATATCATCCTGCTTCGCTGCCACATCTCCCAGATGTTCAGCCGCGCGGGCGGTGGGACGAATCCGGTAGCTCTCTTGAAAATCGGCCAGGGCATGGTCGAGCTCGCCGGAATCCTGATAAAGCTCCGCGCGCCGCGAATATATCCCGGCGAGGCGCTGCGCCCATTTCTCCGGCGCGCCCTTTTCCGGGACCGGCCGGGAGGAAGCCTGGGCGCGCAGTTTTTCCACGGCCGCCAGCAGGCGCGTGGAGTAGTCGATGGCACGCGCGCGGCAGCTTGGGTTGTTCTGCCGCTCCAGCGCCTCGATGAGCAGGGAAAGCAGGGTCGGATCGTCAGGAGTCATTTCCAGCAGCATCGGCCCGTATTTCAAGGTGACGTCCGGGGCATTCGTTTCCATCGCCTCACGGCAAATCGTACGCAAAACCAGTTCGCGCCGGATAGACTTCGGGAAGCGCGTAAGGAAACCTTCCAAATTCTTGATGAGGGCTTGAGGATTGTTCTCCGCCGAACGGAAAGCCTCACCCAGGGCTTTCTCTTCGTTGGGTTCCGGTGCGGTTTTCTTCTCTGACTTTTCTTCGGCTGGCTTGGAAGCCGATTGCGCTGCCGCAAGGGGGAACCGGCCGCCGGCCGCAAGTAAGCATAGGCCGATGCCGAACCGCAGAGCGATTCTTTCCCACGATAGGTTTCCAGCTTCCGCCACGCCCGATTCTCCGTGAAAGGGTCTTCTGCCTAATCTAGAGGCAAGCACGGGATGGGTCAAGGCAATTCCCCGGCGACGAGAAACGCCACGCGGCTGCTATAATTCGAGCTTCCAGAAAGTCGGCCAGGCGGGAGAAACTTCCGCCGTCAGGCAGGCTCCGAAGGAGAGGGAATGAAATCTTCACAAATCCGCGCCATTTTCTTCGACGCGGGTAACACTCTGCTTTATCCGCGCCTCGACGAACGGGCTCGCGACCTTGCCGCGCAGGGCTTTCCGGCAAGCGTGGAAGATTTCCACGCTGCCGAGCGCGCCGCCAAGCAGAAGCTTGACGAGTGGCTATGGCCGCAGATTCGCAAGGGCGTGGTGCCGCGCACCATCGACCACTACTACTGGGCCGAGTACCTGCAGACTTTGATGGGCTTGATCGGCGCGCCCGAACCCGAGCACCAGCGCTTGATTCGCCTGGTGGCGGACGGGTTCCGCAACATTCGTTGCTGGTCCGTGGTGATGCCTGAGACGCCCGGCTACCTGGCCTCCCTGAAACAACAGGGTTACTTCCTCGGAGTGATTTCGAATTCCGTGGGTACGATGGAAGATCAGCTCAAGCACGAGGGCCTGCGCGACTACTTTCAGGCGGTCTTCGACTCCGCTCTGGTGGGAGTCGAGAAGCCGCATCCTGAAATCTTTCAACTGGCGCTGCGCAGCGCCGGAGCGGCAGCGCAGGAGGCCGCGTTTGTGGGCGACACCTACGCAACGGACGTGGGAGGAGCCCAACTCGCCGGCCTGCGCGGTGTGCTCATCGACCGCATCGGCGCCTACCCGCAGGCCGAATGCCCGCGCATCACGTCGCTGCCGGAATTGGACAGCGTCCTGGCTGGCTGGTGAAAAGCGGGAACGGCTGTAACCTGCCCCTCCCCGACGGTTCCGCAGGGTGTTTTGAGGGTGCGACTCCAAAGGACCTCCAACTCACCCCAGGTACCTCTCCCCAAAGCTTTCCGGTTGCTTCGCGAAGAGCTCCAGGTTAGACTATTTGTCGCAATAAGGGCATAATCCTATCAACTCAATCGCCTGGGAATCTGGTTCTTGACGCGCAGCGCGGAGTCTATTTCTTTCTAATTTCACTTGTACACAAAGGAGGAACCATGCCAATCGATCAAGCCAAGCTCGAGAAATTTATGGGACTGGCAGTGGGTGAGATCGGCGCAGCAATGAACGCCGCGCTGGTGATAGTAGGCGACAAGTTGGGCTTATACAAAGCCATGGCGGGGGCCGGGCCGATGACTCCGACCGAGTTGGCCCAGAAAACGGGCACCACGGAACGCTACGTGCGCGAGTGGCTGAGTGCGCAGGCGGCAGGGGGGTTTGTTACCTACGACGCTGCGACCGAACGATTCACTCTGCCAGACGAACAGGCCTTTGCGCTGGCGGTTGAGGACAGTCCCGTCTACTTGCCCGGAGCTTATCAGGTTATCGCTTCCGTCTTAAAAGATGAGCCACGAATCACGGAGGCGTTCCGGACTGGAGCTGGCGTGGGTTGGCATGAACATTGCGCCGACCTGTACCAGGGCACCGAGCGCTTCTTCCGGCCGAACTACGCCGCCAACTTGGTGAACTCCTGGATCCCCGCGCTGGACGGCGTGGAGGCCAAGCTCAAATCCGGTGCCAAGGTCGCGGACGTGGGCTGCGGGCATGGAGCCTCGACCGTGCTGATGGCGAAGGCCTACCCGAAATCGCAGTTCGTGGGCTTCGACTATCACGCGCCGTCCATCGAGTTTGCCTGGAAGTCCGCGGAAAAGGCGGGACTGCACGACCGGGTGGGGTTTCAAGTGGCTTGGGCCAAGGAGTTCCCGGGCAAGGGGTACGATTTGGTGGCGTTCTTCGACTGCCTGCATGACATGGGCGATCCGGCCGGGGCGGCAGCGCACGTGCGGCAATCGCTGGCGCCGGGCGGGGTGTGGATGATCGTCGAGCCCTTCGCGCACGATCATGTGGAGCAGAATCTGAATCCCGTGGGACGAGTGTTCTATTCCGCTTCCACGATGGTCTGCACGCCCGCGTCGCGTTCGCAGGAAGTGGGCCTGGCGCTGGGCGCCCAGGCGGGCGAAGCCCGCATGCGCGATGTAGTGATGCAGGGTGGGTTCAAAAGCTTTCGTCGCGCTACCGAGACGCCGTTCAACCTCGTATTCGAAGCGCGAGCGTGAAAGCGGCTCGACTTCTCTGAATTCGGAATCGGATTGCCTTGTTTTCGGCGCCGCAAAGTCCACGCCGCGGGAAAAGCCGCAGGGGCCACCACACTCCAAGGCGGTCCCACCGGGCGGCGCCGCGGGCGCCATCAAGTGACGTTGCCGAGTGAAATCACGGCGATGGCGAGGAGCAAGATCCCAATACCGGTCAGGCAATAACCCAGGGCGAGACGGCCGGCGCCCTTCCACTCCCCGCCCACAAATCCCCATGCATTGCCGGTGATGATGTTAATGGACATATACACAGGCCAACCAATGATGCCGCCCAGGGCGCCCAGCGCGGCGGCGCCCATACCGTAAACAACGATGCCACCGAACCAGAGCGCTCCCATTAAGGCCGCGCCCAACCAGTAACTTAGGCCCGCCGGCTTCTGGAGGAAGGCGCCCCAAGTGCGATTCTTGTTCAGGAGGTACACGCAGTAGACGGCGTTGACGATGAAGCCGCTACTGATGGAGAGCGCCCAGATGGCGTTGCCGGCCATGGCCGTTGAGACCCCGGCCTGCAGCGCCTGCTGCCGCAAATCCTCACCGAAAACAAAAGCGAAATTGAACATGGAAGAAAAAATCCCGGAGAAGAAACAGATGAGGAGGCCCGCGCCGAAACC
This sequence comes from Acidobacteriota bacterium, assembly GCA_003171295.1. Classification (GTDB taxonomy): domain Bacteria; phylum Acidobacteriota; class Terriglobia; order UBA7540; family UBA7540; genus Bog-366. The sequence goes on from PMYF01000703.1 coordinate 4,266, forward strand.
CGAGCGCACCGATGCCTTCGCGGAAGCCTGCTCCCGTTCGCGGCGCATGCCGGCCATGCCCAGGAAGACCAGCCCGAGCGTCATCACCACGGTCCCGGCCAGCAGCGCCAAGCCGCGCCGCGTGCCCAATTGGTCAGGGTGCAGGATCGCCAGCGGCAGGAGCGAACCGAACGAAGAGGTGATGCCGAGGATCACCGCAAACCCCAGCGCCAGCCCCACCCGTGCAATTCCCAGGCCGAACAAAACGGACCCAATGCCCCAGGCGAATCCGAAGAGGGAGACCCTGGCAAGCACTGATGCGGAGGCTTGCTGATAGACGCCGGCGAGATGAGGAACGGTGGCCAGTGCTATGACCCAGGGAAAGATGACGAGTCCGGTGAAAGCATACACCAGCCAGATGTTCTCCCAACGCCACGCGGAGAGCCGCTTCATGGGGGCAGCGAAGCTGCCGTTGACAATGCCTCCCACCAGAACAAGAATGATGCTCCAGCCGATTTCATGGCCCATGGACCCCCCCGTGGAGAATTCGTGCGCGCAGCCGGCGAGCCGGTGCGGGACATGCGTCCGAGGTTCCCCGGCGGATGACGTGCCCAAGTCAGGCTCGCGCGCGACGCCCTTATATCACCTTCGTCGCTGCTCTGTCATCCAAAAGGGAGCGGTGCTCCGGCAGTGGGGCACAGGGGATGGGAGAACAGGCCATAATCTGCCGGAGCCCGCCACCGGCCTGTATGGGAAGCGGAAGCAGATTTTCAGTGTGAAGGCATTCTGCCGCTCAGGACACAGCGAAGGACTTGAGGGCGTCCTCCACGGTCTTGTAGACGTCGAACACGGTGACCAGCTTCGTGATGTGGAGCAGTTCGTCGAAGCGCTTGGTCAGATTGGCCAGCTTCATGTTGGCGCCCTGGTTTTGAGCCGAGGTAAATCCCGCTACCAGCGTACCCAACCCGGCGCTGTCAATGTAAGCCACTTCCGCGAGGTCGAGAACCAGGCGCGTGTTACCCTGCCCCAGCACATCCTTGATCTTGGTCCGGAGCTGGCTGCTTTCCTCGCCCAGAGTAATGCGGCCTGACAGTTGCAGGACGGTGACTCCGCTCACTTGCTTCTCCACCATAGTCAATGCCATGTACAGCCTCCTTTAATGATGTCCGGCGGGGGCTCGTGCCTTCCCGCGGCGGTTCCCGCAGCCTCCCTGAGCAGCCCTAAGGACTTCGAAGAAAGATGCTTCCTGCGAGAGGCGCCCGGGGACCTCAGAACCTTACCTCGTGCCGCCTTCCGCAAACCCAGGGCTAGTCACTTCACTACGCGGAAACCTGCATTTTACAAGGCTCCCGCCGCAAAGTAAATCGCACGATTTTTTTGGGGACGGGTATCATTTGCGAGACACGGGCGGCCTGGGGGCCGGAGGGCTTCCGAGCGTCCTCGCTCCTGGCTACGTTTTCCTTCTGGAGCAACGGCAGGATCGGCTTGTCCTTCACCGAACAAATCCTCAAGCGTAGTGCTCCTTGATGAAGGCGCGCATTCCCTGATAAGCGCGCTCGAGCGTGGCCTCATCCGGGAGGAACACGACGCGGATGTGCTTGGTTCCCGGGGCCTGGCCGAAACCGCCGCCATGCACCGCGAGCACCTGCTTTTCCATCAGCAACTCTTTTACAAACTGATCATCGCTGACCGGAACCTCGATTTTGGGGAACGCGTAAAACGCCCCGTGAGGTGCGACGCAACTCATGTGGGGGATGGCACGGCACCAGTTTACGGTGAGGTCACGCCGTGCCCGCAACTTGGCGCGAAACTCGGCCAAGTGATCCTGTGGACCCTCCAGTGCCGGGCGCACAGCGTATTGTTGGGGATGGTTCGAGCACAGGCGGGCCCGCAGCAACTGATGAATCCCCTCCAGATAAGGCTTCACGGCCGCCGCGTCGCCACTCACCACGCCCCAACCCACGCGCCAGCCGGGAACCAGGTAGGATTTGGAGAGTCCATTAAGGGTCACCACCGGAACATCGGGCGCCAAGGCGGCGAGCGACGTGTGCGGGGCGCCCTCCAGAATAAGCTTGTCGTAGATTTCGTCCGCGATGATCACCAGGTGGTTTTGGCGCGCCAGCTCGGCGATCCGTTCCAGCGTCTGCCGCGAATAAACCGCGCCCGTGGGATTGTTGGGATTACTCACCAGGATGGCACGCGTGCCGGCGGAAATTCTGCGCTCGAGCTCATCCAGGTCGGGCTCCCAACGGTTTTCCTCGTCGAGGCGGTACCGGTTGGGCTGCGCACCGAGCTTGGCCAGCACGGCCGGGTACAGGGGGTAGTCGGGGCAGGGCGTCAGAATGTTTTCACCGGGATTTACGAGCGCCGTCAGGCAAAGGTCGATGGCTTCGCTCACTCCTGCCGTCAGAAAAACGCTCTGGAGGTTGCGAATCCCTTTGCGCTCAGCTTCGGCACGGATGGCCTCGACCGCTTCGGGGACGCCCAGCGAGGGCGCGTAGCCATTCCTGCCGTCGCACATGGCTTTGTGGACGGCTTCGATCAAATGGGGAGGGGTACGGAAGTCGAAATTCAGCGGATCACCAATATGCAGCGGGAGGATGGTCTTGCCTTCCCGCGCCA
>PMYF01000751.1:0-2083 GCA_003171295.1 Acidobacteriota bacterium
GCCAAGCCGGGGGTCGCGAACGTCCTGGCGGTTGAAGTGTTTCCACCGCAGGCCAAGGATCTTGCTATCACCTGGGTGGATGTGAATCCCACTCCTCCTGACAAAGACATGGGGCTATGGCAGGAAGTGTACCTGAACGCCAGTGGGCCCGTGGCGCTGCGCTTTCCGCAGGTCATCACCGAGGTCGACATGCCTTCGCTTGAGAAAGCGCGCCTCACCGTGCACGCCGACCTCGAAAACGCCAGTGAACACGCCATGAAAGGAGTGCTGGCAGGCCAGATCGAAGACATCCATTTTCGACAGGAGGTTGAACTCGCGGCGCATGAATCGAAACGGGTGACTTTTACCCCGGAGAAGTTCGCGGAACTCAACCTGTCCCACCCGCGCTTGTGGTGGCCGTGGCAGATGGGAGCGCAGAATCTCTATGAAATGAAAATCGATTTTCGCATCAACGGTCAGGTTTCCGACAGCCAGCAGGTCCGCTTCGGGATTCGTGAGGTCACGTCCGAACTGACACCCGAGGGTCACCGCCTGTTCCGGGTGAACGGCCAAAAAATGCTCGTGCGCGGCGCGGGCTGGTGGTCCGATATGCTTCTGAGGTTGTCGCCAGAACGGCAAGAGGCGGAGATCCGCTACGCTCGCGACATGAATTTGAACGTGCTGCGCATGGATGGCAAATTCGAGGACGACAACTTTTTGGATCTCGCCGACCGCTACGGTATGCTCCTGATGCCGGGTTGGTGTTGCTGCGATCATTGGGAAAAATGGCAGGACTGGAGGGACGAAGACTACAGAATTTCCGTGGAATCCTTGCGTGACCGGATCCGCTGGTTCCGTAATCATCCCAGCATCCTGAGCTGGCTCAACGGCGATGACAACCCGCCGCCGGAAAAAGTCGCTCAAATGTACGTCAAGGTCCTGAAGGAAGAGAACTGGCCGAATCCCTATCTGGCGTCGGCCACGGAAAAGCCGGCAGCCGTCACCGGTCCTACCGGCCTGAAAATGACCGGGCCGTATGACTATGTTCCGCCTGCCTATTGGTTGACCGACCAGAAGCACGGTGGGGCTTTCGGGTTCATTACGGAAACCAGCCCCGGCCCAGCCATTCCCCCCCTCGAGAGTCTGCGGGAATTCATACCTGCCGATCACCTGTGGCCCATTGATGAATATTGGGACTTCCACGCGGGCGGCGGCGTATTCAAAGACATCAAGATCTATACACAAGCCCTGAACGCCCGTTACGGAGAAGCCACCGGAGTGGAAGACTTTGCCAGGAAGGCGCAGGTCATGGATTACGAGGGACAGCGGGCCATGTATGAAGCCTACGGCAGGAACAAATACATTTCCACCGGCGTCTTGCAGGAAATGCAGAACAATGCGTGGCCTTCCCTGATTTGGGTGCTCTACGACTATTACCTGCGGCCGGCGGGCGGGTACTTTGGAACGAAGAAGGCCTGCGAGCCGTTGCATGTCCAGTATTCTTACGATGACCGGTCCATTGTCGTGGTCAACTCATACTATCGGGCCTTCCCGGGCGTGAAAGTGACGGCGAGCGTCTATAACCTGGACCTCAGCGAGAAGTTCTCCCAACAAGCTTCCCTGGATGTTTCTCCGGACAGCACCCATAGGGTGTTGGTGATTCCAGAAATCGAGGGGCTGACGGCCACCTATTTCATTCGGCTGACCCTGGAAGATTCCGGGGGCAAGGTGGTGAGTACAAACTGGTACTGGCTCTCGACCAAGCAGGACGTGCCGGATGGGGAGAAGACAACCTGGTGGGATACACCCACCAAGTCGTTTGCGGATCTGACGGGACTTGCGACCTTGCCGCAGGTTCGACTGCAGGGATCAAGCACCAGCGAGAACAAGGGAGCCGACACCGTTACCCACGTCACAGTAGAGAATCCGACCGGCAAGCTGGCGTTCTTCGTCCACCTTCGGATCACCAAAGGGCGGGAAGGGAAGGAGGTGCTGCCCATCCTATGGGAGGACAACTACTTTGAATTGATGCCGGGAGAAAAGAGGGATGTTACCGCGACCTACCCGACGAAGGAAGTTCAGGGTATCACGCCAGTTGTCGAGG
>PMYF01000751.1:2139-3514 GCA_003171295.1 Acidobacteriota bacterium
GCCGACCTAAAGGTCGACGCTACCCTGTTTTTCATCAATCTGCCAGACCGCAATTAAACAGCACGGGGCCTAGATTCGAACAAACGTCCGCTGCCGGTACATATAATACAGGGCGCCCCAGAGGATTCCGACTGCTCCACCCGCCACCAGGCAATCCCCGAACATTCCCAGGTGTCCTGCAAGCCCTGAGAACACCCTGGTGCTGATCTCGTGGAAATTGAAGAAATCCGGGGCCAGGTAAGCGACGATGGCATTCATGCCGATGACGGTGAAGAAGAAGGCCCAGCGCCGGTAACCCAGCACGTCGATGACATAGAAGAACAAGGCCAGGAGCAGCAGGCACCAACCGCCCGCCCACAGCACCATGGAGCTCGTGAACAGGTGTTTAATGATCGGGAAGATGAAACCCCACAGCCACCCGGCCAGCAAACATCCCACGCCCGCGCCTGCCAGCAGCAGTGCTTTGCGCGTACCCGCGAGTTTCGACCGCAACAAGTGCCCGGCCAGCACTCCCATCAGCACCTGCGCGCCGAAAGCCAGGCTGCTCAAGATCCAGGTATAGGGGGTGCCGTCCTGGAAATGGCCGAGCAGCGCCTTGTCAATATACATCGCCAGGTTGCCCTCCGGCGTGAAGACGCCGGCCCCGTAGCCTGGAACCGGAACAAACCGCATCAGCGCCCAGTACGCTACCAGAAGTGCTCCCCACAGCACTCCCTGCCAGCGCACTGGCAGCTCCACCAGGGCGATCGACGAAATCAAGTACCCCGCGGCAATTGATTGCAGTGTGTTGCTATAGAGTTGGAGGTTGTGGAGGTCAAACGCCAGCAGGTGTCCTTGCGCAATGGTGCCCAGAACCCACAGCAACGCCACCCGATAAATCACTTTGCCGTATATGCTCCCGCGGCTGTCGCCACGCTCCACCCGTTTGCCGATCGAGAAAGGCATGGCGACTCCCACGATGAACAGGAACAAGGGCATGATGAGATCCCAACCCACAAACCCGACCCATTCCACGTGGTCGAACTGCCGCTCCAACCAGGGTGGGAGCGGGTTTGAGAATAGTCGGCAGATCGCCATCACGAACGGTCCGCCGCCCGCGATCCAGAACATATCGAAGCCGCGCAGGGCGTCAACGGACACCAAGCGCTGGGCTGGGGGGACGGCGTGCAGCCCAGTCTTTTCAGGTTTGTTTTGGTCCATCAAGGTGCTCCCTTTGAGTGCAGAATCGTCGGGTCCGCTTGGCCAACCCGGCAGCAGCCCGAGAATGGGTGGGGAACCCAACCGCGGCGCCGCGGGCTTTCCGGGCTTCCCTTCCAGGAGCTCGGTAAGAGTGCCATATATCCTTTTTCCTCCCGCATTTCAAGCCCTAATTCCT
>PMYF01000538.1:0-12470 GCA_003171295.1 Acidobacteriota bacterium
GTTGGCTTCTACGGAAAGGTTCGGGTCATTATCCTTATTACCCAGAATCCAGCTTTCGCGCTCGGACACAACCTGCGCGCGGAATTCCTCCTTGGCCAGCTCGTAGCCCCAGTCGCGGAAAGAGCCCTCGGTGAACTTCATGATGTTGCCCTTGTGGACCAGCGTCACGGTCTTCAGGCCGTTCGCAATCGCGTAGCGCAGCGCCCGCCGCACCAGTTGCTTCGTCCCGGTAATGGAAATCGGTTTGATTCCCACACCCGAGTCGCCCCGCACCTGTTTCTTGATATTATCTTCCTTCAGCAGGGCGTTAACGAACTCGATAACACGCTTGGCCTGCGGCGTTCCTTCGCGCCACTCGATGCCGGCGTAAACATCCTCGGTATTTTCGCGGAAGATGATGATGTTCATCCGCTCGGGGTGCCGCACGGGAGAGGGTACGCCCGGGATGTACTTCACCGGCCGCCAGCAGGCGTAGAGATTCAATAATTGGCGCAGCGAGACGTTTAAGCTGCGGATGCCGCCGCCCACCGGAGTGGTGAGAGGGCCTTTGATCGCAATGCGAAACGCCTTGATGGCGTCGAGCGTGCCCTGGGGCAGCCACTCTCCGAACTTCCGGAAGGCTTTCTCGCCCGCAAAAACTTCGTACCAAACGATGCGCCGTTTCCCGCCGAAGGCCTTTTCCACTGCCGCATCAAAAACCCGTTGCGATGCTTTCCAGATGTCACGGCCGGTTCCATCGCCCTCGATGTAGGGGATTACGGGCGTGTTGGGAACCACAAACTTTCCGTCTACGTAGGTGATGGCTTGGCCTTCCGGCGGAACCGGGTTGCCGTTATAGGCTGTCATGGGCAAAGAAGTCCTCCCTTAGTCGATGTTCTGTCTACCCTGCAATGCTGCCCCCAGACTTTTGTACGGAAGAATTCGAGGATAGTACACGACGCCCGGAAGAGACAAGAACAGATTTCGGTCTCTTGCCTCTGCTGCGGCGTCCTTCGCGCGCCCGGCTCGGCCGCCGCCGTGGGCGCCGCCGGTCCACCTTCCTCACGCCGGCTTCAGTAGGCTGCGGAGCATTGTGGGCAGGATTCCGCCGTTACGGTAGTAGTTCACTTCCACGGCGGAGTCGAGTCGCGCGATCGCCTGGAAGGTTTTATACGGCCCATTGGGGGCCACGGCGGCCACACTGACTTCGGAGCGCGGGCGAATTGGTTCGCTCAGGCCCCGGACGTCGAAGNNCGTTCATAGGATTCTGCCAGCACGGCGCGCACGCCGAGCAGCAGGGTGCCCTTTGCCGCCCAGTCACGTGATGATCCGGAGCCATATTCCTTGCCCGCCACTACGATCAACGGCACGCCTTCTTCCCAGTAGCGCTGGGCCGCATCGAAAATGCTCATGCGCTCGCCCTCGGGAAAGTGCAGGGTGACGCCGCCTTCCGTGCCGGGAGCGAGCAGGTTCTTCAGCCGAATGTTCGCAAACGTTCCGCGCACCATCACGCGGTCGTTGCCGCGCCGCGATCCGAAAGAATTGAAGTCCTTCTTCGCAACGCCGCGCTGGATGAGATAGCGCCCAGCCGGTCCGTCCACGGGAATGTCGCCGGCGGGAGAAATGTGGTCAGTGGTCACGGAATCGCCGAGCAACGCTAGTACTCGCGCCCCGCCAAAATCGCCCATGGCGGCGGGTTCAGGAGTGAGCCCGAGGAAAAACGGCGGTTCCTGGATGTAAGTTGAATCCTTCTGCCATTCGTAAAGCGCCCCGCCGGCCACGGGAATGGCATTCCATGTAGTGTTTCCCTCCCAGGCATTCCGGTAGGTCTCGCGAAACATCTCCGGGCGGACGGCGTGGCTCAGGGCATCGGCTACTTCGGCCTGCGATGGCCAAATATCCCGCAGATAGACCGCGTTGCCGTGATGGTCCTTCCCCAAGGGTTCGCTCGAAAGGTCAATATCGACAGTTCCCGCCAGGGCATACGCGACCACCAGCGGTGGCGACGCCAGGTAATTGGCCCGCACCTGAGGATGAACGCGTCCCTCGAAATTGCGATTGCCGGAGAGGACCGCTGCGGCCACCAATTGATTCTGCGTAACGGCGTTCGCGACCTCCGGAGGCAACGGTCCGCTGTTGCCAATGCAAGTCGTGCAACCATAGCCCACCACGTTGAAGCCCAGCGCCGCGAGCGGCGCGAGCAATCCCGCCGCCTGCAGGTATTCCGTCACCACCTGTGAGCCGGGTGCCAGGCTGGTCTTGACGTAGGGCGGGACTGCAAGGCCTTTTTCCACGGCCTTTCTTGCCAACAGTCCCGCCCCGAGCATGACCGAGGGATTGGACGTATTGGTGCACGAGGTGATCGCCGCGATCACCACCGACCCGTGACTTAAGCGGGCACTGGCGCCCGGGAACTCGACGCGCGCGCTGCGGCCTGCCTCCTCTGCGGACAGCCCGAAGCCGCGCTCCTTCACCGGGGCCGCGAGCGCGGTGCGAAAAGCCTGCTTCATCTGCGTTAGCGGCACGCGGTCCTGGGGCCGCTTGGGCCCGGCCAGGCTCGGCTCGACAGTCGCGAGATCCAATTCCAGCACCTCGCTGAACTCGGGAGCAGGAGTCTGGTCGGTGCGGAATATCCCCTGCTCCTTCGTGTAGCGCTCGACGCGGTCAACCTCCTCGTCGGTGCGTCCCGTCTGGCGCAGGTAACGGAGCGTCTCGGCATCAATGGGGAAAAATCCCATGGTCGCGCCGTACTCGGGAGACATGTTCGCAACCGTGGCGCGGTCCGCCAGCGTCATCTCTGACAGGCCCTCGCCGTAAAACTCCACGAATTGGTCCACCACACCTTTCTTGCGTAGTATCTGCGTGACCGTGAGGACAAGGTCTGTGGCCGTCACGCCTTCGCGCAATTTTCCCTTGAGGCGAAAGCCCACCACTTTCGGCGTCAGGAAGTAATAAGGCTGGCCCAGCATGGCGGCTTCCGCCTCAATTCCTCCCACGCCCCAGCCCAGCACGCCCAGCCCATTGATCATGGTGGTGTGCGAGTCGGTCCCCACCAGGGTGTCGGGCAAGAGAACAGTCTCCCCATTCGTCTTCTGCGCGAGAACCACCTTGGCCAGGAACTCCAGGTTGACCTGGTGGACAATGCCGGTGGCCGGAGGAACCACGCGGAAGCTCCGGAATGCCTGCTGGCCCCAGCGCAGGAACTCGTAGCGCTCGCGATTGCGCTCAAACTCGATTTCGGTGTTGCGCTCGACTGCGCTGGCGCTCCCGAAGAAGTCCACTTGCACGGAGTGGTCGATCACGAGGTCAACCGGAACCAGAGGATTGATCTTGCCGGGGTCACCACCCAGGCGCTGCATTGCCGCTCGCATGGCAGCCAGGTCCACGACGGCGGGCACTCCGGTAAAATCCTGCAGGATGACGCGCGCGGGCTTGAAGGGAACCTCCCGGGCCGCCGGCGACTTGGCGCTCCATTGGGCGAGCGACGTCACATCGCCCTCTGTCACCAGCGTGCCGTCGCAGTTCCGCAGCAAAGCCTCCAGCAGTACTTTGATCGAGAAAGGCAGGCGGGCCATGGCGCCGTGGCCGGACTTTTCCAGGCGATCCAGGCGATAGATCACGGCGCGGCCGCCGGCGGTCTCGATAGTGGCTCGCGCTCCAAAAGCGTCTAGTCCTTTGTTCATTGTCCCTCCGCAACCCCTGCTTACCATAATAACGCGGAACCGCGCCGGATGGCTGTCCCCGTTTCCCGTCCCGGCCAATTCTTTAGCATAAGGGTTTTGTTCGAAGCATCGGGAGACCGGGGGATTGAGCGATTTGTGATTTGCGATTTTTGCAGTCAGCGATTTGATTCATCTTTTCATCTGACACTGCCGATGGCCGATATGGGGAAGTGTGTCACGGGCGCAGAGGGAATCGGGAGGCCGGGTGATCGGTTGATCTGGTGATCGGGTTATGGAGCGATGGGGTGATTTGATACCAGGCTTGCCCAAATTGTGGTCGATCTGGCGAGCAACGCCCCGCGGCTCCGCCGCGCTGCGCTTGGGAATTGACTGTGGGTTCGTCATCGAAGGAAAAGCCCGCGGTCACGAGAGGTCGTCCGCCATTAAGATTGGCGGACTTTCAGCCGCGGCGACACCGTGGCTCGCTCGTCCAAGGGCAGGAGTAAGAAGACAGCAGTCTGTACCGGGCAACCGAGATACAATAGGGTCAGAGGTTGTGAAACGATGCGGGGTTACGAATTCACTGTGGTGATTGAGAGGGACGAGGATGGCCGGTTTGTAGCCATTTGTCCTGCCCTCCAGGGTTGCTATACCGAGGGGGAGACCGAGGAAGAAGCACGCCAACTCATTGAAGACGCCATCCGGCTGCATGTCGAGAGCCGAATTGCGAGAAATGAACCGATATACCAGGAAGTGGGCTCCCATAAGGTGCGGATCGCGGTGTGACCCCAAAGCTTGCTTCGTTCAATTGGATGGTCACGGCCGGTCGACGCCGCATCGGCACCTCCGGAAAGCGGGAATCACTACTGAGGTTGTGAAATAATCGCCGAAGAGCCTTCTCACCGCAGAGTCGGGGAGACGCAGAGGTTTGAAAAGAAAAGGCCTTTTCTCTGAGCCTCGGTGCCTCTGCGGTGAAGGCACCCATTTTTTCACACCTTCTACTCCGATGTGTGGGCATTCTTCCACCCGTGTTGCCCGGCGGGCGCGAAAAGCCGCGGACCTCACACCGCGGAGGTTCGCGCTACGCTGGCTCAGCCCCGCAGGGGCGTGACATCATTAGCCGGGGGCAGCGCCCCCGGAAACGCCACCCCGCCTCTCACCTCCTTCCCCTCTCCCCGCGCGGGCGGGGAGAGGGGTGCCGAAGGCGGGGTGTGGGGTTCCTTTTCCGTGGGTTTCGCGCACGGCTAATGATTTTGGACCCCTGCGGGGTCCGACCTGGGCTCCTTAATCTATCGGCCCTGCGGGCCCGAGCAAGCGCAGGAACGATTTCGGACAATTATGCGCCCCTCCGTTACGATTTTGCCTACTGGTAGTGACAATCGTATTAACCCCTATTGACATACCCCCGGCGCTTGGCGGTAGTCTACAAGCGTGGACACTAGGCCGAACAGGGCTCGGCTTGAGGCGCATCCCGATCCATTGACCGCCCGAGAATCACACATCCTGATGGCTCCGAACGACGAAAACGTACTGCTCAGGCGAAGGATGGAAGAATCCAGCCTGCACCAGTTGTCGCGGCTCATCCCCTGTGCTGATCGAAGTCAGGCGGGGGGAAGTTTACCCATAAAGATGTTAAAAATGANNGGATGTGTATGAAAACAAAGGGATGAGTGACAAAATGGCCGAGAATCGATCGGGCTTTGTGGCCGAAAATGCACGGATTGCGCCGTAATTCGGGGCGAAACCGGCGGAGCGCGGACCTCTTCGCGGCCTTTCGCGCCTGCCGCGATCGATATGACGGCCACGCGATGTGCCCCCTCATCCGGCGATCCCCCGGAGAGTTTGTCGTGGCTGCGAGCGCCGCTATACCGCGTCAAGCCAGGTTTTCATACAGACAGATGATGGGGGAGAGTTGGGTGTATAATTCCGGCCTTCGGGAGGGCAGAGAGAGGAGGCGCAATATGCGCCCAGGACGCATTCAAACCCTTATTCTTTCCGTCGTGTTGTCAGGGCTCTTTCCCGTTCTTTTGTGGTCACAGCTACCGGTAGCGGGAGCCCACGGGCCATGGAGATTTTTTAATACCATTAAGAATAACATCTGGCACATTTTTGGGACGGTCACCGATTTCAAAGGCGAACCCATTCGAGGTGCGAAGGTACACATCGATCTGGGTTACGGAATGAAATATCTCCGGGATTTGAAAACGGACTCACAGGGACAATTCAGAACTCAGTACGAGCTGAACTCCGATACGATTAAGACCCTGGTCGTGAACCTGTCGGTCACCAGGAAGGGTTATCACTCGGCGCGCGAGGTCGTGGACTTCGGGAAAGGGGATAAGACCTGGGAGATCAAAATCACGATGCGGGGGGACACCGGAGACCCCGAGGATCTGAGCGAAGAGTCTCTGCTCAAGGCGCTGGGCCCGAAGTTACGGGCAAGCCTGGATGGCGACACCACAGTGGTTTCCGAACGCAAGGATCTGGCGCGGGCGGCCCAGGAACTTCTCGACGGTCAGAACCCCGCCAAGGCCGTGGAAACACTGGAACGGGTGGTGAAGAAGCGCCCAGATTGCCTTGACTGCCGGATGCTTCTCGGACTCGCCAGGCTCGATGCGGGAAGCCTGGAAGGCGCCCTGCACGAATTTTCGGAAGCCGCGAAGAGCGAGGATGCGAAGGGCACCAACCTTCAACGCGCGCGCCTGAACCTGATCTCCGGTGTGCTGGAAGACTGGAAGGGGGAGTACAACAAGGCTGCCGGACTCCTGATGCAGGCCAAGGATCAGGCTCCTGATGATCCTTTCATTTTGCAGGAAATCGGACGCACACTCGTCTTCCAGATGAACTGGGAGGCAGCCGAGCAATACTTGGACAAGGCGATCCGAGCCGGAGCCTCCAAAGAAATGATGCTGCTTCGCACCCGGGCGCTGCTGGAAGAGGGTGACCCGCGGGCTGCCGCGGCGCAGCTCAAAGATTACATGGGCGACCGGCCAGCCAAGGATTTCCCGCTACAAGTTCGCAGCCTGCACACCCAGATCTTGGCGCGGCTCAAACAGGAGTCATCCACGCAGGTGTCCTCCGTGGTGAACCAACCGGTCGACACCATGGTCGCCGCGATCCCCGAGCTTCAGGGCATAGAACCAGCGGCAAACCAGGATGAACTCGCCATGATTCTGGCGAGGACGGGCGAGGACGTTCAGGCCTTCTTCCAGAACTTCCCCAACACCGTGTCGGAGGAGCAGGTTCGCGAGGAGCGGCTGGGAAAGAACGGTGAGACCAAGGATTCTCTCGATGAGAAGTTCCAGTACCTGCTCCTCGCCCAGCCGGAGAAGTGGGGCATAGGGCTGGAGGAAATTCGCGCCGACGAGTATGGCGGCCGGACAGCCTCGAAGAGTCTTAAAGCCGGTCTGATGCTGACTTCCGGCTTTGCTACCGCTTCCCTGCTGTTTCATCCCTCCTACCAGTCCGGCGCGACCTTCCGGCTGCTGGGCAAGCAGGTCCTGGCAGGACATCAGTGTTACGGGGTGGCTTTTGCCCAGAATCCCGCGAAGGCTAAGATGGGCGAACGCTTCGACACGAATAAGGAAACTGTCGTGGTGCTCTTCCAGGGATTGGCCTGGATTGACGCGGCCACCTACAAGATCGTTCGCCTGCGGAGTGATCTGCTGGCGCCGCATCCCACGATCCGCCTCGAACGGCAAACCACCGAAATCACTTACCTTCCCGTGCAATTCAAGCAGATTGCGACAGCCATGTGGTTGCCTTCCGAGGTGGCTGTCACCGTCGGGTGGAGCGGGAAAACCTTCCGGAACTCGCACAGCTACTCACGCTTCAGACTCTTCAATATTGAGATGAAGGACAAACCCCACGAAGTGGAACCTACTCCCCCGGTGGAAACGCCCGCGGGGCCGGGTGGTCTGTAGGAGGTTGATGAAAAACGTGGTAGCGCGGACCCCCGGTTTTGGGGTCCGCGGTTCTTCTCTAGGAAAAGCCTCCGACCTCAAAGACGAAGGTCGGCGCTATGCGCGCTCGCGAGGAAGGTCACCCTACTTTTGGATTTCCAGAATCTCCACCGGATATTTCGCCGGCAAGGGCACTTCGATGCCGCGACGGAACTGTTCACCCGTGAAGTCCCCGAGCGCCTGACCCGTCATGACCGAGCGAACGTGGAAGGAACCGTCTGGGAATGCCGGCAGCTTCACCGTGATCTGCGCGACGCCAGAGTCGTTCTTGAAAACCGCGACCATGCCGGCCCCGGATAGGGCTAAGCGCGCAAAGCCATCCCACGCTGCGGCCTGGGGCTGCAGCCAACTCCCCAAGGGGAAGAATCCTTGATTGATCCCGACGCGCGCGCGGAGGTTCTTAAACCAGCGGATTCTCTCTCCGTAAGTATCCTGTTCAGAGGGCGTAAGCTTTCTCAGGTCGCCCAGAAACAATGGCCCCGCTCCCATTGCTGTCGCCAGGCGTTCTTCTATGGGCGGCGTGTTGGCTTGCAGGTTGCCAATCAGCATGGCCTCCACGGGAATAGCCAGCGACCGCAAATAGAGCAGCGTGCGCGCCTGGCGTGGCCCAGCCGAATGGGTAGTCAGGTCATTCACGTTGCTGAGCCAATCCAGATCGCCCGCCGCCAGCAAACCGTAGTCAATTACGTGCTTCTGCCCCCAGAGTTCGAAAGTCAAATCGAGCCATACGTCAGGATGTTCGCGGTAAATGGTGTCGGTCACATCCTGAATGCCTTCGTAAATCCGTTCCAGCGATTCCGCCCACGTCTTGTGATCGTGTCCCTGGGCGTGGCAACCGGGTCCTTCGCCATAGGCATTGAAAACGGTGGTCAAATCAATCTTCACGTATTTCAAATGATAACGGCCAATCAAGTCGCTGATGCGCCGGGCGGCGACCTTCCGATAAGGTGTGGCCATGCACATGACGGCGCTCTGGCCTGCCGCGGTATTGGTAAACTTGGGCCGGCCGTCGGCTTCGCGCGCGGCCCAATCGGGGTGCTCACGATAAACGGCCGACTGGGTGCTGATCGCCGCCAGCGGCACCCAGAGGCCAAGGCGCAGATGCTGGCCCTCGGCGAGTTGTACAACTTCGTCCAAGCCGTGCGGAAAAGCCTTCAAGTTGATTGGATTCTCACCATATTCCGCTTGCCATCCGTCATCGATAGTGAAAACGTCAAGGGCCATGCGGCTGGCAATAGGGATCAACTCGCTCACGATATCCATGTTGATGCCGCGGAAAAATGGCTCCCAAGTGTTGTAGATCCAGGGTGGTTGGTAAACGCCGCCCTTCTTCAACAAGATTTCCGAAGTGTAGGCAGGCATCACCCAATGGGGATCAGCCAGCCCAGCGCCCTCGTGGAAAAAGGCCACCGAACTTTTGGCGCTGGAGAAGGTTTCCTGCGGGGCGAGGGTGCGCTCGAAAGGAAACAAGTCCGTGTCGTACATCACCTCCAAGCCCTCACCCCAATCAACCATCTCGGTACGCTTGAGATAACCAGGAGCCTCATTCATCACGACGTAGCCTTCTCCGGAGTGTGAACTGCGAACCGTGATGGCAGCATCATCCACGCGGCCCGTATAGAAGATCTCGCGGGGCTCCTGGCCATAGAACGCTGAAACCTGCAGGTCATCGGGTGCGGCCGGCGCAAGGTTCACGGCTTCGAAAACCAGGTGGGACAGGCTAAGGAGAGCAGCCGAAACATTGCTAATCTCAATCCACTTCCGGATGACCGGATGCCCCGCATACACGGCGTAATGCACGGTGACCCGGAAGCGGCCGTCGCGGGAGCGCAAAACGATGCGCAGATCCTTACCCGAGGGTGCAGCTTCCGCGATACTGTGAGATTCGAGTTCAAATCCCCCGCCGGCGCCCGCCCCCCATCCCGCGTATGCGTGGCCGTCAGCGGTAAAGGCAAATTCCCTGCCCCTCGACTCCGTGCGGCCGGTGACTCTCATGAAATCCGTCCCCGTGACCTTGCTCCGCCAACTTTCGGTCGAGAGGCCGTGCTGTGCCGAAAAACGAACTTCGCGCTCGACAAGGTCATTGCCAATCGTCCAGCTCATTCCATCGGCGGCGGCGTGGACGTAAGCAGACCGGTCCTGTGCCGCAGCCGTCGGAATCGTCAGGATGAGAGCCAGGAAACCCCAAGGCAAGCGCATGGTTAAACCTCCGAAAGCAAGAGTTCGTCAGGATGCACGCAGCGTGTAACCGTCAGCGCGGGAGATTAGATGCAGGATACGCAATGCTCACTACACCCGCGCTACTTCGCGGTCGATGGAACGCGCCGGCCCGGAGAGGACCAGAGCCACAGACAGGCTGAGCAGCGGACCCGCGATACTGAAGGCTGCCCTGCCCCACGTACCCGGATCCGCATTATGGTAAGCACTGAGAACCAGGGGGCAAAGAACTGTTGTGGCGCTGGCTATGCACCACGGACGCGACAGACGCTTCAACTGCCACAATCCCAGTGGCAAGAGCCACACGAAGCCGTACCAGGACTGCCGGTCCCCGAGCAGGCGCATGAACCTGCCGGCAAACCCCGGCCAGATCCCAAGTGTGGCCGCGAATTGCCACGGCCAGACGACGTGGCCCACCAGCCACGCCTGCAAAATCCCCACGGCCGCGAATGCAACTGCCACCATGCCCGCAGCCCACGCAGCCCGCGAGAGTCGCGCTACATGGTGACGGCTCGAAACCAGCCACCAGACAGAGACCAGGACCGCCGAATATGGCACGAACGTCTCCTTGCTCAANNCGGAGGTTCGGCACCTCGAAGTTGAGCAAATAGATCGCCGCTCCAAACAAGGCCACGGCCAAGTTTCCGGCCTGCTGACAACCAATTCGCACCAACAACAAGGCCGTGGTAGCGACGAGCAAAGAATTGGCCATCAGCAGTCCGAAAAACACGGGATCCCATGTTCCCACCCGGCCTCTGGCGGCCCAGTAGAAAGGCTTGGCAAGAAAAGGAACCAGCACCCGGAACCGCATGTGTTCAAGATCAGCCGTCGGCCCGTGGGCAACGATTTCGTAATAAGCCACTGTATCCTTCAGGCCGGTAGTCCTGGGGTCGTAGCGGTTCAGCGTGGCATAGCCCAAGCCAAAGCTGATCAGAAAAAAAAGAATCCAGAGAACTGTCCCGCGACCCAGACCGATCTTGTCGCGGGAGATTTGCGGCGTCACCTCAGGCTGCTGTGCCGTCTGACTCATGAACGGGCTTCTCCATCGTCATCATCATGAAACCGAATCTTGCAAAGCGCCCAAGGTAATCCAGGCTGCACGCCCGGTCAAGGTCAACCCAAGAGGCGGACGGGCGGAAACCCGGGAGCGGCCCTCGGGCGGGTTCAGGGTGAACCACCGGGCGGGGTGATTTTTCCAAATGCCGCGCCTTTCGCCTCCGGCCCCAGTGCGATAACAGGGACGCCGAGCAACAGAACCAGAGCCGCCAGAATTCCCAAGGACTTCGCATAGCTCATGTGCTCAGCCAAAACCGCTTCCATATAAGTGATGCTCGAAGCGAACAGCACTCCGAGCTGGTAGGCAAAGCCCGGGAAGAAACCCCGCAGCTCGTTGGGTGACAGTTCATTGAGGTGGACGGGAATAACCCCCCAGCCGCCCTGCACCATAAACTGCATCAAAAACGCGGCGGCAACCATCAGCGCCACGCTGGGCGCGAGCAACCAGGCGGGAGTGATGACCAGCGCCAACAGCACGGACGTGACCATGGCGCGACGCCGCCCGCGATGGTCTGAGTAGAGCCCGAACACCACTCCTCCGCAAATGGCTCCCACCATGGAAATCATAGTGATCATCGCCGTGATTTCCGGACTGAAGTGCCGTTCTCGCTGCAGGAATGTCGGAAACAAGTCCTGCGTGCCGTGCGAGATGCAATTCATAGCGGTCATCAAGCCGACCATGTAGAGGAACAACTTCCAATGGCGCGCGATGGCTCGCCCGTAAGTGCCCCAGTCAGTCCGAGACTCATGCCACGCTTCGGTCTCCTTCACCTTGGCGAAAACGAAGAGCGAGAGCAGAGCCGGCAATCCACCCAGCAAGAACATGGCACGCCAGCCCCAGTGCGGGAACACCACGGAATAGACGGCTGCCGCCAAGAGGTATCCCAGCGCGTACCCTTCTTGCAGGAATCCCGAAAGGATGCCGCGCCACTTCGGGGAAACCGACTCCATGGCCAGCGATGCTCCTACGCCCCACTCACCTCCCATGCCGATTCCGTAAAGGAGGCGTAGGACGAGAAACACTTTGTAGTTTGGCGCGAGGCCCGATAGAACCTCGATCACCGAGTAGAAAATGATGTCGAGCATCAACGGCAGGCGGCGGCCATAGCGGTCTGCCATCAGGCCAAAGAGCACGGCGCCGACTGGGCGCATGGCGAGGCTGGCAGTGAGCGTCAGCACGATTTTCGGCAGGGACACGTGGAAATCGTGCGCCACGGGAGCAAGCACGAAGATGAGCACGAAAAAGTCGAAGGCGTCCAGCGTCCAGCCCAGGTAGCCGGCGGTCAGGGCGTTCCGCTGGTTGGCACGAGCGGCCTTCTGTGAGGAAAGTATTGCGGAAGCCTTTGCCATATTGATCGAGGATGCCAGGAGTGAAACAGTGAAGCTACCGGCCCGTCAATCCGCTTAGGGGGCAGGTGAAGCGCCTTTCACAACCTCGCCGCCTTTCATCACAACCTTAACCTTTTCGAGGACCGTAACGCCCTGCAGGGGGGGTCGCCCTCAACCGCCACCAAGTCGGCAAAGTGGCCCGGTTCGATAGAGCCCACGCGGTCGGACCACCCCAGCACCGCCGGCCGGTTCATCCGCCCGCGCC
>PMYF01000538.1:12505-15165 GCA_003171295.1 Acidobacteriota bacterium
CTCCGAAGGCTCGCGCCGTCCCTTTACGGGGTATGCGACAGCCTCTGGGCAAGCAGCCACGCGAACAAATCCGCTTCGTCGTAAGCCTTTCCCCAGGAATTGTGCCCTACGCCACTATACTCCGTGTAACGGACATTCCCGCCGGCCGCCTTCAAGGCCTCCACCATCTGACGAGATTCCTGGACCGGAACTACCGGATCGGAGCCGCCGTGAAAGACCCATACCGGAGTCTTCCCAATCTTCTGCGCGACGGCGGCATAGGGGTCAGCCGAATCATCCGTATTGTGCGCATTAGGCATGTCGTCACCGGGAGGCAGACGAATCCCGCCACAGACCGGCGCCAAAGCCGCGAACTTACTGGCGTACTGGGCGCCCAGGGCCCAGGTGCCATAGCCGCCCATGGAAAGTCCCGTAAGGTAGACCCTTTGGGGATCGCCTTTGAATTCCTTCATGGTTTGGTCCAGAGCCTTGAGCGCCTCTGCCTCCATAGGGACGTTCGTCCACCAGTCATTCTTGCGGCATTGCGGGATCACGACCACAAAAGGGAATCGGTCCACATGGTTGCGAATAGCTGCGGCAATCCCCACGTCCGTGGGCAGCAGGCCGTCCTCGCCTTCCTCCCCGTAACCATGCAGAAAGAGGATCACCGGCCACTTCACCTTCGGGCCCCAATTACGCGGGACAAAGACCTGGTACCTGTATTCCACGCCATTCACGGCGACGACACGATCCAGGAAACCCGTCTCGTGGCGGCGCGCCCAGGCGGGCATTCCCAGGGCGAGTCCGCCGAGCCCGAACATTGCGATCCTGAACCAATTCGTGGATGCCATCTCATCGCCTCCCTTCGTGGCCTCGCTCGTTTCGTTTGTACAACGTCCACCCCGCCAGACAGCGCTCACTTCTGCAAACGCCGCCGCGCCAGGATGACCGCCCCCAACGGCCCGGCGTTGTCGCCGAGTGTGCCGGGAACAATCTTCACCCGTTCCGCGTCGTGGCGCCGCAGAAAGTTCTGGTAGGCCGTCTTACGGATGGGCGCCACATAGCTCTCGCCCAGGCGTTCCGCAATTCCCCCGCCGATCACCACGCACTCGGGGTCGAGCATGTTCACCACGCTCGCCACCAGCATTCCCATGTAGTATTGCGCGCGTTTCATCACTTTGCGCATCACGGGGTCATTCTTCCGGAGGGCGCGTTGCAGGACACTGCTGGTCATGCGCTCTTTGCCCCGCTCTTCCATGAGCTTGAGCACGCAGCTCTTCTGGCCGGAGCGAATGGCCGCGCGCACGTCGCGCTCCATGGCCGTGCGGCTGGCCAGAGCTTCGATACACCCATGATTCCCGCAACCGCAGAGCGGGCCATCCACCTGCACAATCATGTGACCGACCTCGGCCGCGGCCCCCCGGGCGCCCAAATAGAGCTGGCCCTGGAGGATGATTCCGCCCCCGATCCCCGTGCCCGCAAAGATTCCGACCAAGTCCTGTGCCCCCCGCCCGGCGCCGAGAACGTGCTCGCCGACCAGGCCCACGTTGACATCGTTCTCGGCAAAGACGGGAACGCGCAGCAACTTCCCAAGCTTCGCACCCAGGGGCACCGCATCCCATCCCAGGTTGGGCGCGTGATAGACCACGCCATGTTCGGGATCGACGGCCCCCGGCGCACCGATGCTGACCGCCCGCAACTGGGACTTGCGCAAGCCGGCCGCGCGCACCACGTCCTCGGCCAGCGCGGCCAGATCGCGAATTAATCCGTCCGGCTTCTGCGCCACGTTGGTGGGTGTCTTCTCGACCGCCAGGATTTCGTTTTGGGGATTCACCACCAGAGCTCGCAGGCTGGTCCCTCCCATGTCGATGCCAACAATGACTTCCTTCGTTGAAACCATTCGGCGCCTCCTGAATGTTCAGGATTTCGGGCTGAGTCTATCGCATTCTGTCGATTGAGAAAACGGTTGTTTCAATGATTTAGCCCGGATGTCTCACCACGGAATTGGAATGGCGGGGCTTTACAGGCTGCGACAAAACGCTTCCCTGGTGTGATCCTGAGTCCTTCGTTGCCATTCTGAGCACAGCGAAGAATCTCGCCCTGCCCGCTCAGGATAATCTGCGCGAAGGATCTGGCTCTGGGTTTTTGCGCGAAAGGACCGAAGCAAGGCGAGGTGCCTCGTCCGCCGCGGCGGACTCAGCATGACAGCGCTGCGCTTAGCACGACAGGTGCCCTTTTTCAGCAGCCCTCTAAACCTGTTCTGGAATCACAAACGGTTCGCGGTAGCCCCGGGCACCATCACGGAGAAGAGAGTTCGCTTCCTCGTCCCCGACTACAGTGCGAGTGGTAGGATCGAATTTCAGAGCGCGACCCAAACGGTAAGAGGTATTTGCCAGGTGCACGAGGGTGGTGGAAATCACAGCCTCTTCCACCGGAGCGTTCAGGTTTTCCTTCTTGCGGCTCACCACGCAGTCGATGAAGTTGCCATAGTGGTCGCCGCCGGCTTGGCGGCTGGGTCCGGGTTCCTGCTCCTCACCCAGCCAGGATTGATAAGCGCAAACGTCTTCGTCGCCTGTGGCCAGGTAACCTTTGGAGCCGTAAAAGATGTTCCCGATGGTGTTGTGGTCACGGCCCGCCGGAGCCCCCATCCCGGTCGTGGGAATGGGCCCCTGGGGTTTGCC
>PMYF01000839.1:0-7943 GCA_003171295.1 Acidobacteriota bacterium
GCTTTGGACCGGCGCACGTTTGCCGGCGCTCCAGCCCCCTCCGAGTTCGTTGAGCGCTGCCTCGCAGTTTTTTTCTAATGATCAACTGGAAATCGCAGGTCAGGCAGGAATGAAGGTTATGAGAAATCAGTCAAGCAGTGCGCCTTTGAGGTTGCACCGCAGCACGTTCTGAGACCTCGAGCAGTTGAAGGAATCAAACAGTGCCGCACCCTGCGTCGTCAAAATCTTGTTGCACATGGCAATCCGCTCCCTCTCAGCGGCCCACAACGATTGCCCAGGCTTCCTTCAGCGCATCGGGCAAACTGTAGATGTCCATGGCTGTGATCAGGAGAGCGCTTCCCCAGCCGGTGATCAACAGGAACCACCCGTTCCGCCACTTTCCCATCCGCTTGCGCGAGCTGGTGAAGTGCAGCAGTGGGAACATGGCAAAGGGTAATTGTATGCACAACACAACCTGGCTGAGGTTGACNNGTCACACTGCCATTGCCGCGGACGCTGATGATCAGGATCGCTGGCACGATGGCGAGCAGCCGGGTGGTCAACCGCCGCAACCATGGTCGGATACGCCAGTGCATGAACCCTTCCATCACCACTTGGCCGGCGATCGTGCCGGTGATCGTGCTGCTTTGTCCGCTGGCCAGCAACGCCAGGGCGAACAGCGTGCTCCCGGCAGCCGTGCCCAGTAGCGGCGCGAGCGTCAGATACGCGACACGAATCCAGTCGCTGTTGGGGCTGAAGTGCACGACCAAGCCGTTGGCCACGGTGACGCTGTCTTTGCCGTAGAAAACCACCGCCGCCAGCACCAGGATCGCGGCATTGACGAAAAACGCGATGGTCAGGGCGAATGTGGAGTCGATCGTGTTAAAGCGGATGGCGGTGCGCACGGAGTCCTCATCTTTCTGCAACTTCCGCGTCTGCACCAGTGCCGAGTGGAGGAAGAGGTTGTGCGGCATGACCGTGGCCCCGATCATGCCGATGGCCACAAAAAGCATTCCGGACTGGCGCAAACTCGGCACCAACAGCGCGTGTCCCATTTCCACGAAGCTGGGCTGAGTCTGGGAAAGCCCGAAGATCTCGATGCCATAACAAACCCCGATGGTCAACACGAAGACTGAAACCACCGCCTCGATCATGCGCATGCCCAGTCCTTNNAGGTTGAGGGCAACGGCGCTACCCAGAGACTCGGCCAGGTCAGTCATGCCGATAGCGATTTCCATGGAGACCCAGTTGGGCCAGCGGCTCCACTTCGGATACCAGTCGCGCATGCACTGGGCCAGGTCCTGGCCGGTGACCACGCCCAGGCGGGCCGCGATCACCTGGAGGAAGATCGCCATTAGACTGGCGAGGCCGACAACCCAGAGAAGACCGTACTTGAACTGGGCACCACCGGCTAAGTCCGTGCCCCAGTTGCCCGGGTCCATGTAACCCACGCTGATGAGAATTGCCGGCCCGACGAACGCCCGCCAGTGCTGCCAGGAACTGGCTTGCTGCGGCGGTACGGCGACTGTGCCGTGCAGCCCTTCCAGCGACAGATGGCTTTTGTTCGGCGGGGTCTCAGTCACATCCCCGGTCACCGACCTGGAGGATTCGGCGGGTACCCTATAACCTTCCTGCTGTTTGCTCCTTTTCAACCGCACGCTCCTAACCCCATGCTGTCTTATTGTTTCGCGCGGTTTTACCGCACGCAGCCGAAAGGCGTCCTACTCCAGCCAGGCTAGCAGCACTCCTCGCCCTGCAATGCTTTCTTTCCCTCGGCGCAGATGACTGGGACCGCGGCAAGCGCGGCGACGGGGTCTATCCATCGGATATGGAGCACAGCATTGAGGACCAAACCAGCAAGGGTTATGCCTGCAAGGTACGCACAGGTTGCAGACTGTACCGCGTCGGCGGCGAGGGCAGGGTTACGAGCCGCTTTTCCGGCTCTTCGTTTTGCTGAACTCAGCAGGGGCATGACGATGAGGGCGGCACTCGTCACGCCTATTCCGATCCAACTTGTATCGGGCTGCACACGCTGCCACAACGCGAGGGCAGAGCTCAGGGTGATTACGGCAGCGAGTATGAAGAGAAGAATGCCCGCGAG
The DNA here is from genome assembly GCA_003171295.1 of Acidobacteriota bacterium. Classification (GTDB taxonomy): domain Bacteria; phylum Acidobacteriota; class Terriglobia; order UBA7540; family UBA7540; genus Bog-366. Next base: position 2,081 of record PMYF01000839.1, read on the forward strand.
CCGCGTGGCCCGCGCAGTACTCAGAGCAAGGTGGGGGACAAATTGCAGGAGCACCACCAGCGCCGACAAGAGTTCGATGAGACTATCGGCGCCAAACGCCAAAAGTACGGAGCTGCGTGCGCGCCATGCAGAAGAAAGAGCAAGGGCGCACTCCACCACCATCCAGATCAGCGTGAACACCTGCAGGCGCATGATCTGTCGGGACATCTCCGCAGAGGCGCCGCCGCAGGCACAGCCTTGAAGCAATGCTCCATCTCCCATTTCTTTCTGACAGCTCATAGCACCAACTCCCACCGACATTTCTATCTCGACCTCACGCATCCTGTCTATAGCCGGATTGTCAGTCAACCGGTGAGTCCAACAAAGCTCGCGGACGAGTCGAAGTTCGTGTCAATCGGTGGCCAAATTCCGCGCGCGGGCCGACTGAAACTTCCACACGAATGCCCAAACCGCTTGATGATTATTGAGGGGCCAGTTCCCACCGCGTCAGAATTCGATGCGCGCTTGAAATGCGACCATGCGGGGCGAGTTGTCGCCGCCCAGGCCAACTCCAAGCAACCCAGTGGGCGGAGAGGTGGCGTAGGTAAATGCCCCAAATCCCGTCTGCGTAGACGGTTTCCCTGGAATCCCAGCCAATACCATGCTGGGGAGTCCGAAATTCGGATGATTAAACACATTGAAAAACTGTGCTTCCACGCGCAGCTTAGCGTGCTCCGTCAAGGGGAAATACTTGGTAAGGTAAAAGTCATTCCACACAAAACCAGGCCCGCGCAGGGCGTTGCGGCCGAGGTTTCCAAATTGGCAGGTCTTGGCGCTGTCTCCGCCATTGCAAGCGCCGGTGCTGGGGTCAACGGCGGAGGCAAAGGCATCGGGATTGAGCCATTGAATTGTGCCGGGTTGAGTTACACCCACAATGGAGTTGTGCTGATACAAGGGCACGCCCGGAACCTCGCTGGCGAATTGTGGTCCGCTGCCTTGCACAATGCCATTTCCATCGGCGGAGTACGGCGTGCTCAAGACGGAGAACGGATTCCCGCTGTGCCAAAAGGCGGTTCCCGAAACCTGCCACCCGTTCAACGCGTACCCGAGCCGGTGGTTATGGACTTTAATCGGCAATTCATACACATACTGAGCATTGAGATTGTGCCGGATGTCGTAATCGCAAGGGCCATAGTCCCGAGGCAGGTGTCCGGGCAAAGGAGACAAAACCGCGCCGGCGGAGAATTGCAGGAATCCGCCATTCGAGACCGTGTCCATGCAGCGGCTCCAAGTGTAGTTTACCTGTCCTTGCAAACCGTNNAAGGCCATGGTAGTGACTGTTGGTGCCGGTGGAGAATTGTGTGACGGAGCCAAACCTCGGGTCCGTCGGCTGCGCATAGGGGAACGGCGAAAAGCAGCCCTGGCACACGGTTTGATAACCGTTGGCTTGCGTCAAGTACGGCTGGTTTACCGCGCGCGTGCCCACGTATTGAGCGTGCACACTCCCCGTTGCTCCAAACTGATGTTCGACGCCAAGGCTCCACTCCATAAAGTACGGCGCGTGAAGCTGACCATCGGGCACGGCCGTCATGGCGACAGGGGGAAGACACGCTGTGGGATTCGCCTGCGGAGCCGCGCAGGAGAGCCACCCTTGCGAAAGCCCCAAGCCGAAGGCTTGATTCGCGGCAATGGTTGCGCCAACGGCGCTGTTTGGCACGCCCGGGGCGATAGCTGTCCCACCCACCGTGCCCAGCAGCCCGCCCTGGAAGGTCCTGACGGACGGTGGATTGGTGCCGATCGTGTCCGCGACACTGCCCGGCATAAGATCGCTGAAAAGGCCAAAGCCTGTCCGCAGCACGGTATTGGGCTGAACCTGCCACGCCAGGGCGGTTCGAGGTTGGAGAATGGCCAGCGGCGTGGAGGAGAACAGATGACCAAGATGAGTTTGAATGGCGGCGTTCAACGGCTGATTGACATCATGGGAGATCGAGTTGAAGGAGCCGCGGAGACGCGCCACGCCGTAGTGCGGATTCAAAGGATTGGAGTTCAGCGTGTCCCGAATACCAAATGTCCAGGTAAGCTTGGAAGTCACTTTCCAAGTGTCCTGCGCATAAAGGTCGAGATTGAGGCTGTTGAATGGCTGATTTGCAGCAAGGGAGAAAGTCTGCGTCGCGGTCGAGGCCACTCCGTAAATGAATTGCGGCAAGGTCGTGTAGGTCACCGTGGGGACCGTGCCTTCACCGAAGTCATAATCATTCAGCCGGAAAATTCTAGTATTGGTACCAAACCGAAATTCGTGTGACCCGTGACTCCAGGCAAAGTTGTCATTTATGAAGATCCGCGAAGCACGCCTTCCCTGGACCCAGGTGTTGTCGAGCCCTCCAACGGTCGTGAATGGCGCGTTTGCGCCGCTGCCCTGCAAAACAATCGGAAACGCAGCAAGCGTCTTCTGAAAGTCGGTGGGCCCGAACAAGCTTTCATACCAGGAAAAACCGGGATTGAAGTAGTTCACCAGATTCTGCGAGAAAATGTGCGTGTACCCAGCCGCAAATGAATAGAGCGGCTGAGGGGAAATCGCATTGAAGAGCGGATTAATCGGGTCTGTGTACGCCGCTTGCAAGCCCGTGTCGGTCTGAAATCGAAACCAGGTGACATTGTTCTGATTGATGTTGTGATCGATTCGGAACGTCTGTACTTGCTCATGGTCGTCGCTGGAGTGCGAAACGCTTTGTCGGTTGGCACAGCCATTTCCATTGGGCGGATTACCCGCCACCGTTGCGCCGCTTGAACCAAGAGGACACCCGAGCACGGCCAGAGGTGTCCCATTGGTGTTTTGGTAGAGAGAGAACATCTTTTGATAGAAGGGCGCGAGTTGCGGCGCCGCCGGATAGACTGATCCCGTTACGGAGTCGGTTCCCCCGAGCGGGAGTTGTTGCAGAACGTATTGCTGGAACGCGGTGGTTGGAACGGTAGTAGGCGTGACGATGGGTAACGCGATCCGCACCCATTCGCTGTCGAAGAAGAAAAACAGCTTGTCCCGTACAATCGGTCCACCCAAACTCCCTCCAAAATGATTTACCGTTGATCGGGGCTTATGGTTCCCCGGTGTGGCATTGGTGAAAAAATCCGCCGCGTTCAGCGCGGACCCGTTCCATAGTTCATAGATGTTCCCGTGAAACCGGTTGGAGCCGGACTTGGTGATGTAGTTGACCTGGGATGCTCCATATCGCCCCTGATCCACGGAATAGCAAAGGGTGTTGACCGTGACGTCCGAAATCGAATTCAGCCCCAGGACAAGGTTGGTGGAAAGGCCGCTATTCAAGTTGGTTAAAGGGTCGTTGGTTTCCAGTCCATCGACGATGTATCCGTTCGACAAGGCAGGCAAACCGTTGAATTGGACATTGCCATATCCATTCGTCCCACCCACGAAATCGTTACCACTCCCTGCCGTGTTAATGAGGGCGCCCGGGGAAAATTGCAGCGGGTAGGTTAAATCGCCGCCCGGATTCGGCAAGTTTTCCAGGGCTGGCGCATTCAGCGTCGTGGAGTTGTTGGCGTCTTGGAGGTTAATGAGCGGTGCTTCGCCACTGACCTCAACCGTCTGTTTAGATTGCGCCACTTTGAGCGTGAAATTGACGGTCTGCTTCTCGCCCAGACCAGGGGATACACTCTCATTCTGCTGGCTCTCGAAGCCTTCCGCCTCCACTCGAATCGAGTAGGCACCAGGTTTTAGCTGGGGGAAGTTGAACCGCCCAGCCGCATCGGTCTTGACGCTGCGCGTTAGGGCCGTTTCGCGACTCGTCATCGTCACCTTGGCACCCGGTACGGCGGCGTTGGTGGCATCGATCACTTGGCCGACAATGGCGCTGGTGGTTTCACCTTGTGCCCATCCCACTGGAGGGAAGAGCAGCATTGCAGCCGCGATCAGAAGACTCAAAATAGCAACACGTCGCATGTTCCTAAAGCCTCAAACGGAAGGGGTTTCGAGTACTGCCAGCCGCCAACCGAAGCCCCTCAAGGTAGCTTTACCATAGCTATCTTTTTCAAGTTAACTATAGTTAACTATTGTGGCGGAGGATGTCAAGCACTTTGTGCATCTTGTGATTAAGCGCCTTCGGTAATAGGATGTTAATTCCGTTCCGCGCCGCTTTGCTGACGAGGAACGCAGGAACTGCCAAAGGTGGAGCTGGGTTGCCGACCATGAAACTCACCATATCGAAAGAGGATTACTTGAAGGCCATTGCGGAGGCACATGCCGAAGAGGGCACGGTCCTTGCCGTGACGATTGCCCGATGGCTGAGTGTGAGTGCGCCCGCCGTAGCCCTGGCNNCTCTGACCGCTCTGGGACAACGAGTCACGGATAAACTTCGGCTCCGGCACCACCTTGTGGAGCGAATGCTTTACGAAATGCTGGGAGTGGAATGGTACAAAGTTCACGATGAGGCAGAGCGCCTGGAACATGCAATCTCCGAGGACGTTGAGCGAAGGCTCATCGAAAAACTCGGCGCGGACAGACCTTGCCCGCATGGCAACCAGATTAATAAGAGCCCAGGCGAGCGGCGCAAGTCGGGCCTCCAACTGCTATGGGAGGTATCTCCAGGGTCGGTGGTCCGGGTTGAAAGTGTTGACGAACGGGATTCAAAACTCCTTGAGTATTTTGATGGACTGGGCATCCGACCCGGCGCGCAGGTGAAAGTGGTCAGTCCCAATTACGATGGCACCCTCGGGCTCCTTCTGGGTGATAAGCCCACCAACCTGGCAGAAGCCGCCGCCAAAACGGTCTGGGTTTCAGGCACCACAAAACGCGCGGAACGCGCTGCCTGACGCTGACTGTTTACCTGCTTGGATTCGATTCTCGAAGATTGCGCCCTTCCTGAAAGGCCACGGACACCCGCCCACATAGACCCCCGCCGCTTACGGGGTCAAGCCGCTTGCTCTTCCCTGGGTATAGTGTTCCCCGGTCACTCCTTTTCAGCTCCCCAACTTCCTGTCGGCCCGGAGAAAGGGGGACAGATAGGCGAGACGATGGTGTCGAAAACCGGAGACTAGGGAGCGCACGACACGATTTGCGCAGCCTTTGGCCTGACAGTTCCGCAGGAGCCTGGGCCGAAAGGGCAGAAGCCTCGGATGAGTCCGCTAATTCTGCAAATTAACACCGCCGAAAGGAGGAAAAACGAAGTGTTTGGAAAAATTTACGTTACCAAAATGCTTAAATTGAGCAAGCTGGAAACGGTGGACGAAGCCGTTGCCAAGCTGTTGGAGTTCGCCGAGTACCCTAAGATCTTTCGCTGGTTCCAGTTCCCCACGGCCNNGTCTATGTCTATGACCGGAAACAGTGTGTCTGGCTTTGGGTGGATTTCAACGACCAGAACTACGGCGGGTACAGCCCCTCAGAGTTCGATGTTCTAATCAACCAATGCCACTTCTTCAGGCTCGCGTCGTCCCCCGCGTTGCTCGAATCGCCCGTCCAATGGATGATTGCGCCCGGTCAGGGGCCAAAAGTCGTGGGAAGACTCCCTGCCTGAGAGTTCCTCCATCACCAGCCCCCAAAATGGCTACATTCCTTGTCCTCCGTAACTGACTGCAATCCAAACACTTAAACAAGCGTCAGTCGGCCGTTTGACAGAAAATATTTTTCGCTTTACCACCACATTATGGACATGTGGCGCCCACCTGACTTCCGGGAGGAGAGAATGCGGAAGCTTCGTCTCAAAACGCCCGCCGGTGTAGTGGTGGACTACTTCCGCCTCTTTGTGAACCGGCGGGCCTACACCATCCAATCTGACCGGCCACACGCGGAAAGCGGCCGGCATTACTACTTCCGGCCATCGGACAAGAAAACCGGCCAGGGCCTCAGCCTCACGCCGGACACCCTCCGGGGCCA
>PMYF01000839.1:8037-8682 GCA_003171295.1 Acidobacteriota bacterium
GGCGGGCACCTCTGGATCTTTATGGCGGACCCACTGCCGGCGCGGGACTGCCGGATTTATGTGTACGACCTTGCTCTGCGGTTGGGGGTGCCGGTCAAGGGAGGCGGGTTGCGGGAAGGGATCGAAGTCTTCCCCAAGCACGATGAGTTGAAGCCCGGTGAGTACGGGAATGCCATCCGCGGTCCGTTGGGCATTCACCGGGGCGCAGCAAAGCGCTTCTGGTTCTACGGCGCTGACTACGACCTCGAGAAGCAGATGCGCTACCTCAATGCTCTTCCCAAGGTGACGGGTGAACAGCTTGCCCGGTTAATTGTCGGAAAGGCGATTCCACCGCAACTTGCGCCGGCAGAACCTAAGGTTGAAACGGAGTTTAAGGGGCGCGCGGGAGGGCCGGAATTCCGGATCCTGGATCACATCAGAACGAAGCTACGCAAGGTTGGCCGGAACCATGTGACCCAGTGCCCATCGTGCGCCGCAGAGGGCCACGACCGCGGCGGGGACAACCTTTCGATCTCGATCGAGGACCCGCGCAAGTACATCTGCTGGGCCGGTTGCACCCGCAACATGATTCGGGCGGCAGTGGGATGCCCGAGGCCGGGCGCAGACAGCGGGCAAAAGGCAAACCATGGCTGACAAGACATTCGA
>PMYF01000839.1:8697-9858 GCA_003171295.1 Acidobacteriota bacterium
ACATCTGCACACGCCGTTATCTGTTGCTCGATTCCGCAGGTCGGTGTTACCAGCGTGGGCCCAACGGCCTCAAGCCGGCAGATGTTCAAGCTGAGCTGAAGCGCGTGAGGGAATAACAGACGTCTCAGCCGGCCATGCAAAGGTTGATTCCAGCGATCCGATCAGTTGACTGTGAGGACGTACGCATGACACGAAGCACTCAGGGACGCGACGAAGCTCGCCAGGGACTGACCCTACCGCGGCGTGCACTGCGGAGGCTGACCGAAGTCGGGACCTACGCAAACCCTGCCGTCAGCCTCGAACACCAGCACCGGGGATATCGCTATGTGGTTCGCGGAATCGAGTCGGGCGGTGCTGTCGATGAGATCGGCCATTACGTGACCTTCTGCGACCAGGGCGGCGCGCCGCTGGTTTGGCTTCATCCGCTTGACTCCGTAGGAGTGAATGGCGTCCACGCATTGGTGATTGCTTCATCCCTCGTGCGGGTTGAGATGTTTCGCGTGGGCCACACCTACAACCTGTTCATCACCCACCACGCCGCCGGGCTTTCTGATCACGGGAAACGCCCGCCACTTGAGAGCAAGATTCTGTTTCGTGCGCATGAAGGTTATCTAACGCTGGACTTGGTGAAGGAGAACAAGCACCTCCGAGGGTCGGTCATACCGGCCTTTCACTCGCGGGCCGGGGAAGTGGTGACAGTTCCGGTTGAATTTGAGGCCGTTGTTAAAGCCATAACNNATAACTGGCGCGGCGAATTGTGTTGGCTGTCGGCATTCGCACTACCTTCGGGCGCCCGGCCAAGACGGTCAGGACCGGATCGAGACGAGAGTTTCCGAGGTGCGCGCGTGACACCCGTCGGCGATATCGAACTTGAGATCGTCTTCCGAATTGCTGTGCGCGGGCGAGCGGGCGAACTGGCGCAGTTGATGGAAGCGGTGAATAAGGCACATGCGGTGGTGATGTGGTTTGTCGAGAACTCGATCGCGTCGGAAGAACAAGGTCAAAAAGGTGTCACAACCACTGCGCGAGTTAATTCGGTATGAGAGTAGGAACAAAGAGCGTGCTTTTTGGAGTCCATGCGGTTTGGATTCATCCATTTTTCGTCGCCTGGGGATGGTGGAGATTGTTTGGGTTTCCCTGGGATTTCCGCCTATGGGTCGC
>PMYF01000220.1 GCA_003171295.1 Acidobacteriota bacterium
TGGCTTTCGGGGTTACGGTCGGGATGGTGCTGCATGGCGAGGCGACGGTAGGAGCTCTTGATCTCCTGGTCGGAGGCTTCGCGCCCGATTCCTAAGACCTCGTAGTAATCCCGCTTCTGTTTCAATCCTCAACCTCGGTTGCACTTTTACAGGGAGGAGGACACGTCGGACGACGCCCTCGCGATATCAGCTCACCTTTTGGTCAGTTTCCCGCCCGGAGAAACGTCGCCCGACCGGGCCCCCACAGCCACCTTGACAATGGCCGGTCGCAGAAGCCGGTGCCGCAGCTTGTAGCCGCGCTGCAACTCTTCCACAATCTCATGCTCGCGATGGTCCGGAGCTTCCACGGTCTCCACCGCCTGGTGCAGGTGCGGGTCAAAAAGCTGCCCGGCCGTCTCCACAGCCACCAGGCCGGCGCGGCCCAGCACTTCGCGCAATTCCCGGTCGATCAACTCCAGACCTTGATAGAAGGTCTCCGGCACACTCTCGTCACGATGGTTGAGGGCGCGCTCGAATCCGTCTAGCGTGGGCAGCAGGGAACGAATGAGCTCTTCCGCGGCATGCTGGCGGAGATCCTCTTTTTCCTTTTGGGCGCGCTTGCGGAAATTGTCGAGCTCCGCCTGCTTACGCAGCAGGCGGTCGTAAAGCTCCTGCTTCTCAGCTTGCAGCTTCTCGGTGGCGGCCGGGCCCCCATCCCCGACGCCGGCGGGAGTGCTTTCGGCAGCCTCCCCCGGCTGGGGAGTCGTGGTTATTTCTTTTTCGTTATCCATAGGTCAGATTCTATCCGGTGGCGCGGGAATATGCTCCGGGCTCGCCTTGCCCAGCCTTGCTCCGCGCCCGAAATCCAGGTTTCAGTTGATACTGAGCAGCCGGCTACACAGATGAGCCACATATTCGACCGTACCGATGGCGCGATCGTATTCCATGCGCGTGGGTCCCACCACGGCCAGCGCTCCTACCGCGCGGTTCCGGTAGTGCAACGGAGCCACAATCAGCGCGCAGTGCTGCATCTGCTTCTCGGAGTTCTCCCGCCCGATCAGGATGCGCACGCCAGCCTCCGGGGTTTGCAGGCAGGCGCCCAGAATCCGCACCAGCTTGGCTTTCTCCTCCAAGGTCTTCAAAAGCTGCTTGATCTTCTGCACGTCCTCATATTCCGGACGCTCAAGAATCTTCGCGGTGCCGTCCACAAACAGCGGTCCGGCCTCTGCTTCCGAGAGCGCTCCCCACATGAACAGAGTAGCGACGTTCTTCAGCAGGCGGTCGTAGAGAATCTTGTCCGCCTCCAGGCGCTTGAAAACTTCCAGGCGGACGGTGCCGAGGGACCAGCCATGGAACTCGGCGTTGAGGAAATTCGCCGCCTGGTCAAGCTCCTCCTGGGTGAACTCGTCATCGAGCCGGACCACGCGGTTTTCCACCAGGTCGGGCTTGGAGACAATGACGACCAGCACGCGGCGGTCCGGCAGATTGACAAACTTGATGTGCTCCAGCAGCTTTTCCTCCAGCGCCGGCGCCAGAACCAGTCCCACGTTGCGCGAAACCTCCGAGAGAGTGCGCGAGGCTTTAATCATCAAGCACTCCAAGCGGTCCTCGTCGCAGCGCAGAGTCTCGTCAATGTACTTTTCGGTGTTGGGCTCGAGCCGCGCTCCCGCCACCACCCGGTCCACGTAAAAGCGATAGGCCATCTCGGTGGGAATGCGGCCTGCCGATTTGTGGGGCTGCACCAGAAAACCGCCCTCTTCCAAAGCCGCCAGGACGGTGCGAATGGTCGCCGAACTGAGATTTTCCGGCAAGTGCGCGGCCAGGGCCTTGGAGCCTACAGGGATCCCGCTGGAGATGAATTGCCGAAGCAAAGCCACCAGAATTTCCCGGTCACGTTTTGGCAGATCGGTTTGGCCTCGCATCGCGGTCCCAACCAATAAGTAATCAGAGAATTAGAGGCTGCTAAGTCCTCAATTCATTCTAGCGGTGCTGCTATGAGGTGTCAAGAAAGGCGCTTCGTGTGGACGCTCCGACGCGGCGGTGATTCATTTTCAGGCAGGCGACTGTGAGCCGCCTCCGAAGTCAGAACCATCGGGTGATCGGGGCATCGGACGATTGGCTAATTGACAATCTCCGGACACAGCAAACCGGTTCATTTTCCCACCCAAGTCTGTCGATTGCCAATAAGCGGAAGTGTGTCACAGGGGCATCGGGGATCGGCTGATCGGATCATCGTGCCATCGGTCCATTGAGTCATCGCGTGAAGGCCGAAAGTTAGATCGCCCGATCACCCGATCTTTCCTCCCCCAACCCGTGCATTTCCCACCTCGGGCGAAAGTCAAAAGTTGAGAGTCGAAAACGCACGCCGGAAACGTGCTCGCTGTTCCCTGCCGTCTACCCCGCCGCTGTCCAAAACACTGAATGGTAACTCATGTACTATCATCAACATCACCGGACGCTAAATGTAATAGGCCTATTTTCAATATTATCGCCGGATCAATCCGCAACTTTCTTTTTGGCCATTGATTCCATCGAACATCGCCGGAGTCACCTTCATTTTACCATCTCTATTCAGGGTGCCCGGTTAGAGCCTGGATATCATAACTGATTTACTTTCAATGGTTTGATTCTCCGAGCAGACCATTGGAAATCCCCGCCTGTGATGGCTAACTAGCTTTTCTATCATCAACATCGCCGGATACACGCGCACTTTCGCTATCGTTCCGCTAGCGGGCTTGACATTGAATCTTGACCAGCAGGCTCGTGAGTCCCAGAGTTCGTCAACAGTCCGACACCTGCCGCAATTGGTCATTGGTGTTCACCAGGAATGAACAGACCCAGGCGAAGGCTCGACTCTTCCATCCTTGCCCTGAGCGGCGCGCGTAGTCTCACACCTCTATGGTAGGCACAATCGCGGGGAGCTTGTAAAGGAGGGGGGGTCCATTCCGTGCCTACCCGTAGGCAGAACTTTTGGATGGAAGGGCAAGTTGCCCGCCACTGCCGCGCAGACCAACTTCCGCCCTACGAAATCCCCGCCGAAGAGTTTGCAATCTGCACGTCATCCTTCGGCACCGAGGAAAACCGCACCGGTTCACGGTTGTTTCCGAGTTGGCGACCATCCGCCCAGAATCTCACCCCTTTCGCACATCAAGAGATGTATTCCTGTCGGAAAAGATCTCAATATTGATATCCACTCACGCGCGTGGTGCATACGTCCCGACGGTTTTTGTCGGGGTGTATACGACCCTCGGTTTATCAATGCCATCACAGCATTTTGTCCATGGCCAAGATCGAAGCGTCATTCCAGAAATAGAACCTGCAACTCGACCACAGTCAGTCGTCCGGGTGCTTGACCAGGCTTCGATTCACGGGATTGTTGTGCAGGTAATTCAATTTCTTATCAACTCGCCGAAAGTCGCAACCGCTTGCTTCCTAAAACGCTCGGGGTCAAGCAGGCGCGCGCGATGATATATGCGAGTGGTCAAATAATGCAGATGATTGAGGCCGTAATAGTGCTTTAGCCCGAACATTATTTTGCACCCGGGTCGCATACATTCCGACAAAAACCGTCGGGACGTATGATGGCCCCCGCCTAATTCCCAACAACATTCTTTTAGAACAATACCCCCGGCCTGGTTCATGCAAGGCCGTGGGTGTTCATCCTCCCAGGATTCAGGCCACCAACTTCCCATGACCCCGGGTTGGTGAATTGCCTTTTAGGGCTTCCCTGGAAACTCTATGACTGCCCCCGGTGCGACCTCGGAATCCCTCTCGATCGCTTTTTTTGATTCGCGCAGGTCGCTGTAAGCAAGGTGGATTCCTGCTGTGCGCTTCCCCTCCAGGCGAAGATAGACGTCGTTTCCATCGGGTGACTGATTGCCTTGGAGCCAGGCGTTCTGAGTGTTGCGTAGGACCAGCAGGGGGCTGCCCTGCGTTGCCTCAAACCCCGCGAGCCGAAGGCCCTCGGTATCATCACAGACGAGCGCCGGGCGGGCTTCCTCCTTCTCAGTTACCACCTGGGCGTCGAGGATCCGCAAGTTTTTCACATGCCGGCAGTAGAACGCATAAGCCGGCAGCTTTCCGAACATGGAGTATTCGGGATAGGCTACGGTGTTTTCAGGAATGTCGCGGCCGGCGTCAGCGTGGGATCCGCCGCCTGCGAAGTGTAGGCGAAGATTTGAAAGCGTGATGTTTTCGATGGCGCGCTCCGGAAGGCCGGCGATAGCGCAGCCGATCGCGTCGGCGCCGTTGGCCTGAATGTTCTGGATCAGCACGTTGCGGAAGCTGCCCAGGCCCCGCTGGGGCGCACCCGCGTAAATTGGACGGGCGCGATTCCCCAGCCTGAGGAAGATCGGTGACCGTACGTTCCGCATGACGATGTTGGAGATTGTGATGTTCTCCAGGTTCGCGCCATCCACGGACTCGAGGGCAATCCCTGCAAGGTCCGTGTCGTAGATCGCGCAATTCGAGCACACGATGTTGTCAAAGTCTCCGACACTTTCCGTGCCGATCTTGAGCGCGTTGCAGAGGGTGCTCAGCACACAGTTGGTGACCGTCACATCGCGGCAGGGCCGGTCCAGCGTGGTCTTCAGCACGATCGCGTCATCCCCGCAGAAGATCTCGCAATCGGAAATGCGCACCTTCTGACAGGCGTCGATATCGATGCCATCGTTGTTGCCATTGCATCGGCTGTGAACCGTCAGTCCCCGGATGGCAACATCTTCGCAACCCAGGTAGTGCTGCACCCACATGGGAGAATCCAGCATGGTCAGGTCGGCCACCCGCACCTTGCGGCAGTTCACGAAGCGGAGCAGGTAAGGCCGCACCAAGTAGTCGCCGGGAAAGGCTGCTCCTTGACCGTTCAGCGTTCCCTGCCCCAGCAACGACACGTTCTCCTGGTTCTCCGCATAGATCAGGCTTTGATTGACGTAGGTTTCGGTGTAGCTGCGCAGCGAAGGCTGGACGCGCGGGTAGTCCGCCAGATTCGTGCTGCCCAGGAGGACTGCTCCTGCCTCGAGATTTAATGACACATGACTTTTGAGAAACAGTGTTCCGGACAGGTACTTCCCGGGCGGGAAGTAGACCGTTCCCCCGGCCCTCGCCGCCGCATCGATGGCTGATTGCAGAGGTTTGGTGGTCACCGTCTGGCCATCCGCCACCGCGCCGAATTCCCTCACGTTAAAGATGCCCGGCGGAATATCGGGGCTCGACGACGCGGCGGATGCCGCCGGCAAAACAGTTAAAGCCCCGCCGGCTAGCCACGCTCCCAAAAAACCACGACGGCTGCTGTTGGACTTCATAAAGCGCTCCTCCTCGAGTTAGTTTGATTGCTTCGGAATAACTTCGCCCGGCCAACCTCCGTGCCTCGTCAGTCATCAGGCCAATTCCATCTCGAGCTTGGTCACTGATGCCGGCTGGAAAATCCAGGAGAAATGCGGGCCCGAGACGTTGGCCGGTTCGATTCTGGGCACAACGGCCTGAGGATGATCGAAGTCATTGTGCGCATGAATGTTCGGGGCAGCCAGGGCGGTAACTTGCGCGGACCGCGCGGAGGCGCCGCGCAGGACCACGTCCGCCACGCGCGGCTCGCTCGCGTGGGGATTCACGACGGTGACCACCAGAGTCTTTCCGTGCAGCGAGGCCGAACCTGCCAGTCCCCAAAGTGCCTTGCGCGTTCCATAGGAAATGGCAGGAGCATTGCTAACCAAACGCAGCGAGCGCCCACCCTGGTGAGCCTTATACATATCGAAGACGTGGAAGATGGTGGTCGGCGCGAAGCGGTCCTCGCGCGCCAGAAACAGGGTGTGGAGGTTATTCACTAACTGGGCGCTGTTGCACATGGCAAGCTTTTCGGCGTGACGATTGAAGGTGTCAAGCGTGATGCCAGTCACCAGAGCGTCCCGCATCGACGGAACGTAGCTGAACAGGTAACGCGGGTCGATGGCCGGGCCCCGATGCCAAGTTCCCCATTCGTCCACGACCAGTTTCACCTTCCGCTGCTTGTCGAATTCCTGCAAAGCCAGCCAGTGTTTGGTCACGAGTGAGTCCATGACATCAGCCCGGCCGAGCAACTGGTACCAATCGTCCACGGTGAAGTCGAGCGAATCTCCTTTGCCGCTTGTCCCGCAGTAATAGTGCATCGACAAGCCGTAGAGCCGGTCGAGAGTCTCCGGGCCCTTGGCCAATAGACCCTCCAAGAAACCGCGCGTCCAAGCCACCTGAGCATCGTCTGCATCTGCGCCGGGGCCGGATCCAATGAAACGCAGCTTAAGCCCATAGTCGGGAACCCAGGAGGTGTAACGGCGAAACTCCGTGGCGTATTCCTCCGGCCGGAAGTCGCCGCCACAGCCCCAGGATTCGTTGCCAATCCCCCAATAGGTCACGTGGAACGGTTCGCGGCTGCCATCGGCGGCGCGCGCTTGCGCCAGGGTGGTGCTACCCGCCGGCGAGTTGCAATACTCCACCCATTCGTCAAAATCGTGAGGAGTCAGGCTGCGAACGTTTGCTGCAAGATAGGGCTTTGCTCCGCAGAGCTGGCAGAAACGCATGAACTCACTGGTGCCGAAAGTGTTGGGATCGAATTTCTGCGGGCCGTCCGGCGCCTGGCAAAGCGCAGGGTCGTTGATCCAGAAGTTGGTGCGAACCGGCCGCTGGGCGCGGAGGCCAATGCCGTCGCGCCAGTTGTAGCTGTCGGCAAAGCAGCCGCCCGGCCAGCGCACCACCGGCGTCTTCAGTTGGCGCATACAGTCAACCAGCGCTTTGCGGACGCCTCCCAGATTCGGAATTTTCGAGTTCTCGCCCACCCAGATGCCATCGTAGATGACGCCACCCAGGTTTTCAGTGAAATGCCCATGAAGTTCCGGGGCAATGTCGCCGACGGGCTCGTTCATGAGGATTTCAACCAGGCCGTCCGCAGCCGGGGTTGAACGCGGCGCCAGGCTCACCGCCGCAATCGCCAGCGTGGAAGAGAGAAATTCTCGCCTTCTCATGACGACTAACCTCCAAGCCTGTAGCCCTTTAATTTGCCGCGTTAGGTTAGCAGAGTCGAGCCCGGAGGGCGAGGGCTCTCGCGCGAGGTAGTAGGACCGGTCTTGGCCGGCCCGGGACGCGGCCCAGGGCTCCCTCGGCCCTCCCCGCAGGGGAGGAACATCATTAGCGAAACCTACGGATCGGGATGGCAATGAAAAGAATCCCTTCGACCCTGACGGGGTCGAACGGTTCGGCCCCGTCAGGGCCGGACCCTAATTTCCCGGGCTTCCTTCCATAGGTTTCGCTAATGATGTTGTTCTCCTGCGGGGAACAAGGCTGAGGCCTGTCCGCTTCAAAATGAGTCACTACCAAGAATTCCCTTTCCTTGAAGCCTGGGAGGGGGTTTGCTATATTGAACCACCTCCACTGGTTGGTGCTGCAAATTCCTCTCGTCCCGGGAGCATTCTACCTTGGCGAGCACAGGGGGGTACAACCGATATGGCTCCACCAAAAGTCTACAAGAACTTCATTAACGGAGAATGGGTTGAGTCGGCGAGCGCTCACGCGTTCGAGAATGTGAACCCCGCCGACCGGAATGACCTCGTCGGGCTTTTCCAGAAATCCAACCAACAAGATGTGGACGATGCCGTCGACGCCGCAAAACAGGCTTATCCCTCGTGGAAAAACACGCCGCCGCCCAAGCGCGGCGAAATCCTGTATCGGGCGGCCCGCCTGCTGGCGGAGGAAAAGGAACCCTTTGCCGAATTGATGACCCGCGAAATGGGCAAAGTGCTGGAGGAAGCGCGCGGCGACGTGCAGGAAGCCATCGACATGACGTTCTATATGGCGGGCGAAGGGCGGCGGTTGTTCGGCCAAACCACCACTTCCGAACTACCCAACAAGTTCTGCATGAGCGTGCGCAGCCCCATCGGCGTGGGCGCGCTCATCACCCCGTGGAACTTCCCCATGGCGATTCCCTCCTGGAAAACCATGCCGGCGCTGATCTGCGGCAACACGGTCGTGATCAAGCCGGCCACGGACACGCCCCTTTCCGCCTACAACCTGGTGAAAGTTTTGGAGGAGGCGGGAGTGCCGCGCGGCGTGGTGAATCTGGTGACCGGCACGGGAGTTGAGGTCGGCAACCACCTGATGGCACATGGCGATGTGCGCATGGTGTCCTTCACGGGCTCGACGGAAGTGGGCCGCAAGGTTTCGCAGGCCTCCGCCGTGAGCTTCAAGCACTGCTGTCTTGAGATGGGCGGCAAGAACGTGATCATGGTGATGGAAGACGCGAACCTGGACCTGGCCGTGGATGGCTCGGTGTGGGGCGGGTTCGGGACCACCGGCCAGCGCTGCACGGCGGCGAGCCGCGTGGTTGTGCACAAGGGCGTTTACAAAGAGTTCGTCGACCGCCTGGTCACGCGCGTGCGGGCGCTGAAGGTGGGTAACGGGCTCGATCCCACGGTGCAGATGGGGCCGCTCATCAACGGGGCGCAACGCCAGACGGTGGAGTCCTACGTCGAGGTGGGGAAGAACGAGGGCGCCCGCCTGCTGTGCGGCGGCGAACGCCTGACGGGCGGTGAGTACCAGCAGGGCTGGTTTTATGCGCCCACGATTTTTGGCGATTGCCACCCCCAGATGCGGATCGCCCAGGAGGAGATATTTGGCCCCGTCGTCTCCGTGATCCCCTGCCACGACCTTGACGAAGCCATCGAGATTGGCAACGGCATCGTCTATGGCCTGTCTGCTTCGATTTATACGCGCAATGTTAATAATGCTTTTAGGGCTATGCGCGACATGGAAACAGGCATCTTTTACGTGAACGCCCCAACCATCGGCGCCGAAACGCACCTCCCCTTCGGCGGCACCAAACAGACCGGCAACGGGCACCGCGAAGCGGCTACAGCAGCACTGGATTTCTATTCGGAATGGAAATCCGTTTACGTGGACTATAGCGACAAGTTGCAACGGGCGCAGATCGATACATAGCAAGGCCAATCCGACCGATGACCCTGCAAGAATTTGTGCGGGAAGAGGGTTGGAGTCAATGCTGTTCACATAAGGGGTTTTACTTCCCAATTTGTTCCTGGGTGACCCCCTCACCCGGCGCTTCGCTCCACCCTCTCCCCCAAGGGGGCGAGGGCAGTAAAATCAAATCAACGGCATAGTCGCCTGCGTCAGGGAGGTTAACACCCTGTAACTGCAAGCGGTGAAGGAAGGGCTGATTGCCTCGTTAGGGCATCCCGCAGAGCGGGACGATGCCGTGGCGTCGTGTCCCCGATATCGCATCGGGCGCGCGCGATGGCGTCTGAAAACCTAATCCGTCTTGTTCCAATCTTCCGGGGCTCCGCTTTCGCTGAATTCCTGCTCGAGATCATCCAGGATGTTCTGAGCTTTGTCGGTAGCGGCCTCTTTCGCTGCAACTTCCAATTGTTTGTCGTGGGCATGGGCGCCGAGTTCTTCCTTGGCATCAGGGCCAAGCTCACGCACTTGCTGGATTTGGAGCAGGTTGAGTTCGTCCTCGACGAGCTGTTGCTCTTCTTTGGCGCGGGCTAGGCTCTGCCGTGCCTCTTTGAACTTGCCTTGCCAGTACTCGTGGTTCTTCACCTTGCCTCCCGGAGACTCCGGCTCCGCGCCAGGCTTCTCTTGGGGCGGTTCCGGAGCAGCGGGTTTTGCGGTGGTTTCCGCAGGGTTGGGCTCTTCGCCACCGGCAGGAGTCTCAGAGATCCGAGTGGCCACGCGGGGTCCTTCCGCGCCCTGCGGACGGGCCGGGAGGTCCTCGTTGGTAATCACCTTGGCGGGTTTCTGCGGAGCTTTAGCGCGCTGCTCACGGACTTGCCGCGCCAAATCACCGAGCGATTCGGGTGATTGGGATGGGTCCGGTTGTTGTACGGCGACCAGCGGCAAGGCCACCGAAAGCCCGGCAATCATCAAGAACAATGGCGTCTTCCGCATGGGTCCCTCACTTAGCGCAGCCAGCCGGGATCACCGGACTCGCGGCGGAGTTGGTCGCGCAAATCATCGATGGCCTTCTCGTCGTCGGCAATCTGCTGCTTCTTGGCGTCGACGCCCTGCGTCAGTTTATTGATGTCGCCGCGCGAGTACTCCTGCTCCAGGGTCTTTTGGGGATCATTGTAATACTGCGTCTGGTCCAGATTGAGCTTTTGCTGAAGAACGCTGAGTTCGCGCTTATGCATGTCGAGATTCGCCTGCAATTCACTCATTCGCCCGCGGTAATACTTCTCGCTATGACCTTCTCCGGCGTCAGGGGTGGGATGGGTATCACCTTTTTCCTTGGCTTCCGCGGCAGCTTTCCCGCCGGGCTTTTCAGGTTTCTTTTCCGAGGGGTTTTGGCCGGCCGCGAGGGCGGGCGCGAGAACTCCGCTCTCCGGGCTGGGAGCTGCGATGTTATCGTTCGTGATAACCCTTGCCGGCTTGGTTTCTTTCGACTTGTGAGCGCGAACCTTGCGCGCGAGATCGCCCAGGGAGTTGTCGGATGCGCCAGGCTGCTGCCCGCTGCCCAGCCCGGGAGCAAGACAGGCTACAGTACAGATCAGAACACACATCTTAAGGTCGGTTTTCATGACACCCTTCCTCGAGGGGCGGCGCGGTCGATCCCTATCGAGAATCTACGCTTTTTCAAACCTGAAATCAACTCCTTCTGCAACCACGCAGAAACCATCTGCGGATTCCCTGGGGACCTGGCCGCTCGGTGGCTTCCTCCTGCCATCAATCCTCCAAGAATATAGAGGCTTAAGGGCAGACGTGGGTTGCCCTTACCAGCTATAATGGACCACTTGAACGTGTCCCATTCCATGTCACCACCCTCCGGTAGCGCCACGGGTCTTCGCGGGGGAGGGGCTGCTGGTTTCCTGGCATACCCACAACTTGGCAATTGCGGGCTGGGTGCGATACGGAGAGATGAGCCCGCAGCATCCTGAACTTGATTCTCTGAGGCAACGATGGCAATCCACAGTATTTACACCCTGTCGAAAGATGACCCGGAAGGTCGCAACTGGCTGAGCTTCTTTCATCGGCGTGGCTATACGCGGCTCACGAACCTGGTGATCGAAAGGGTTTTCTGGCTGGAGGGATCCTGCAACCTGGAGAAACTTCTGCCCCTTCTCGTCAACCCGCTTTACCAGGTTCCGGCGGAGCGTTCCCAGCTTGACCCGCAACAGGGTCCCATTGTGGAAATTGCCTATCGACCCGCCGTTACTGACCCTGAAACACCCTCCATCCTGGCCGGCGCACGTGCGCTTGGCGAAGCCGGGCTGGAATTCGCGCGGCTGAGCCGGCGATACCAGTTCTGCGGCCTCGACGCCGCGGAGGCCAAGGCGCTGGCCGCCCGCTTCCTCTATAACAAAGTCGTGGAACGGATTCGAGAGCCGGGCGAGCCGGTAACCACCCTGCGGCCGAGTGGGAAGCCCGATCCGGTGGGGACGGTTTCGCTCCAGAATCTGGACGACGCAGAACTGGTGGCCTTGTCGCACGCCCGCTCCTGGTACGCGCCTCTCTCGCAGATGCAAGTGATCCAGAGGCACGAACAGGAACGGGGCCGGCCTTACACCGACGCGGAGATTGAGATCCTGGTGCAAAGCTGGAGCGACCACTGTTACCACACGACCTGGAAAAGTCTGGGGTTGTTAAAGAAGCTGAGTGAAGCCACACGCCGGATCAATCATCCCCTAGTCGTCTCATCCTTTACGGACAATGCGGGCGGGATGGAGCTGGCGGAGGGTTGGGTCGTCACCATCAAAGGCGAGACGCACAATTTTCCCAGCGCCATCGCTCCCTTTGGGGGCATCGCCACCAAGCACGGCGGGGTGATTCGCGACACGCTGGGTTTTGGCAAAGGCGCCTACCCGATCGGGGGCACGACCGTTATGGGCACGATGGACCCGCGCATGCCCGACGATCAGGTACCGGCGGGCGCGCTGCCTCCAGGATTGATCGTCTCGGAGTCGATTCGGGCCACGGCCTACTACACCAATCCCATGGGCATCCCCATGATGCACCCGATTTACCGGCGCCACCCGGGTTATGCCAAATGCTTTGCGTTGGGACATTCCCTGGGCCTCATCCCCAAGAAGTACGTGCACAAGGATCCGCCCCGCCCCGGCGACGTGGCCTTGCTCTTTGGCGGTGAGACAGGCCGCGACGGCGTGCACGGCGCGACCGCAAGTTCCACCGGCATGACCGGGGAAACCCTCGCAAAGGAATCGGCCGCCGTCCAAATCGGGCACCCCATCACCGAACGGCGTTTCACGACGGCGATTCCGATTCTGCGCGATGGCGAATGCATCCGCTCGATCACCGACCTCGGCGCGGGAGGAATCTCTTGCGCNNTTGAAAGATGCGAGCCTGACGGCTTGGGAAATTCTCCTTTCCGAATCCCAGGAGCGGATGCTGATGGCGGTGCCTCCAGAAAAGCTCGAGGAAGCGCTGTCGATCCTGCGCCGCTTTGAGGTGGGCTACACCCTCCTGGGGCGTTTCACGAATACCGCTCGCCTGGAGGCCACCTGGAAGGGCCAGAAAGTTGTCGACCTCGAAATGTCCTTCCTTTGGGGGGCGTGCCCCATTGATTCCATCGCGACGGCCGAGCCGCAGCGAAAACTCAGCCCGCTGAGCATCGCCGAGCCGCGCACCCGCGAGGATTGGGCGGTGGCGGTTCATCGCGTCCTCGCCCATTATCACTGCGCCGACCAGAGTCCGGCGGGCACGCGATTTGATTCCACTGTGCAGGGCCGCACCGCCGTGGGA
The DNA here is from genome assembly GCA_003171295.1 of Acidobacteriota bacterium. Lineage (GTDB taxonomy): Bacteria > Acidobacteriota > Terriglobia > UBA7540 > UBA7540 > Bog-366. The sequence continues at coordinate 12,712 of PMYF01000220.1, forward strand.
CCGTACGCCGGCAGAAACCATCGCATGCCGACCAACCTCTACGTGTCGGCGCCGCTGCGGGGCAAGCCCAATGGCGTGATCACGACCGTGGCATTCAATCCGTTCTACGGGGAAATTAGCCCGGGCGCCATGGCGCGCCTCATGATGCTGGAAGCCATCACCAAGGCGGTCGTGGCGGGCGCGGATTACCGCCAGATGGTGTTGTGCGACAACTTCTACACACCCCAGGTGCGCCCGGATATCGCCTTCGATCTGGCCGCCATGGTTGAAACCATCGCGACCCTTTCCGTCGAACTGGGCGTGCCTTTCATATCCGGCAAAGATTCAAGTTCCGGGACCTTCCAGGCAGGCGGGCGCAGAATCGATGTGCCGCTCACTCTCGCCGTGGCCACCATGGGCCGGGTCGAGGATGTGAAAAAGATCGTCACCAAGGATTTCAAGCGCCCCGGCAATCGCCTGGTCCTGGTCGGACGCTCGGATGCCGAAGCTCTCGGCGGGACGGTTTATGCAGACGGCTTGGGGCAGCGNNGTTTCGGGCTCCGCCATCGCCGAGGGCGGAGTCCTCTTGCGGCTGTTTGAAGCCGCGTTTGGATCCGGGCTCGGCGCGCGCCTCCAGCTTGGCATCCTGCCCGCGGGGCGGCGCGACGGCTTCCTCTTCGGCGAGTTCATCGGATCGTGCTTGCTTGAGGTCCCACCGGGTTGTGAGCTCTCCTCACTACTCACGGGAATCCATTACCAGACCCTGGGCGAAGTGACCGAAGAGCCGAACTTGACGTTGACGGACCGTGGCAAGGTGGTCTGGGAAGAGGCTATTGCACAGTTAACCCAGGGTTGGACTGAAACCTTTCGCGAGGTGGTGAAATGAGCCAGGCGATGACCGCCATCCTTTATGCACCTGGAACCAATTGCCACGAAGAAACTGCCGCGGCGATCGAGCTGGCGGGGGGCAGCACCGAACTGGTTCTCCTGAAGGACCTGATCGACGGCCACAATCGGCTCGACGATTATCAAGCGGCCGTGATTCCAGGTGGATTTTCATATGGCGATCACTTAGGTGCGGGGCGCATCTTCGCCACGATGCTCGTAGCGCGGCTGCGCGACCAGTTGGTGAGGTTCCTGGACGCGAAGAAACCCCTGCTGGGAATCTGCAACGGGTTTCAGGTGCTCACGGAGGCAGGCATTCTGCCGGGCCGCTCGCCGGGCGAGCGAAACATGTCTCTCCTCGAAAATCAGTCCGCGAGGTTCGAGGACCGCAAGGTACGCATGATCGTTTCTTCGGAAAAGTGCGCGTGGACGGAAGGCCTGGCAGGACAAACCCTGGAAATGCCATGCGCGCACGGTGAGGGGCGCACCTTGTTTTGTTCCACCAGCTCACCTTCACCACAACGGGCGGTCTTCCATTACGGCGACGAAAAGGGCCGGCCGACCATGGAGTATCCCAGCAACCCGAACGGTTCCCCGAGCGCCGTGGCCGGAGTCACCGATGAAACCGGTCTCATTCTGGGCCTCATGCCCCACCCCGAACGCACGTCCCTTCCCACCCAATATTCCCAAGACGGCCTGAAGATTTTCAAGAACCTGGTACGCTGGCTTGAGCAGTGAACACGCAGCCGGCCGGAGGGTTGAAATCAGCCCGCGATCCCCGACCAGCGGAGATAAAAGTCCAGGAGTCGGCCGCCCACGAGGCAGGTGCAAATCGCCGCAATCCCCAGAAACGTCCCATACGGCCATGCGTAGTTGCGATAGCGGGAACTCAACGCGGTCATGCCGAGGGCGACGACCGAGCCGCCCAGCGAGCCCAGCAGAATCGTCATCAGCGTCAGCGGCATTCCCAGGAAAGTTCCCACCATCAACATCAGCATGACGTCTCCGAACCCGAGGTACTCTTTTTGCTTGCCGCCCAGGTAGTAGAAGGCTTCCCCCACGAGATAGAAGAGCCCTCCTCCCGCCAGGGCTCCCAGGACTGCGCCCGCGACCGAACCAGCGGTGCCTTCGAGATAAATGTCCCAGAGTCGGCCCAACCAGGCGAGCGGGCGGTCATCGACAGGAATGAAAAAACTCAACACCAACCCCAGGCCAATCCCCAACCCGGTTATGGAATGAGGAATGCGCCGCGTGAGTAGGTCCGTAAAGATCAGGACGATTAGCAGCATGACCAGCAAAGCGTATTTGATGAAGGCAGCACTCAACCCGTACTGCTGGAAAGTCAAAACCAGAACCACACCAGTCAGGGCTTCGACGGCGGGATAAAGGGGCGAGATCCGCGCGCGGCAATCCCGGCAACGCCCGCGCAAGATGAGGTAGCTGAGGAGCGGAATATTGTCGTACCAGCGAATCGGGTGATGACACCGCGGGCAGTGCGAACCGGGAAAGACGATGGACTCCTGCCGCGGCAGGCGGTGGATGCAAACATTCAAAAAGCTCCCCAACACGAGGCCGAAGAGTCCAACGAAAACATAGGCGATAGCCACTTGATGAAGACCCTCGTTATGGAATTGGAAGCACTACGTTTGTCTCTTGCCGCCCCCGCTCACGAGGCGGTGATAGAGAGCTTCCGTGCGACGGACCATTATATCAGCCGAGAAATCCTCGGCTCGCTTGCGCCCTTGGCGGCCGAACTGGACGAGCTTCGCCCGGTCGCTCGCGGCGAGGATAATCGCATCGGCCAGCGCCTGGGGCGAGCCGGGCGGAACCAACCATCCAGTCTCGTTCTCCACGACGACTTCCGGAAGGCCGCCCACGCGGTTCGCCACCACGGGAAGGCCATACGCCATGGCCAGGAGCGCGGAAGAGCCTAAGCCTTCGGCTTTCGAAGGCATGATGAGGAGGTCGAGGCCCGGGAAGAAATCGGTGGGGTCCTCGACGGCATCCAGCAAACGGACCCGCGCGCCCAACTGGTCGATTTTTTGAGCGAGCGCACCCTCCGCCCGCGCCGATCCATCGCCCGCCAGCACCAGGCGCGCGTGGGGCAACTTTGTGGCGACCAGCGCCAGGGCGTCGAGGGCCACATCCTGGCCTTTCTCCGGAGTGAAAGCACCCAACTGGCCCACGACGAATGCCTCTTCGCCCAGTTGCCAGGCGTTGCGGAGGCGCGACCTCGCGGCGGCGCCGGGGAGGTTGGCGGGGAGTTCGATGCCGTCCGGGATCACTTCGATGTGTTCGCGGGGGACACCCGCGCCCGCCGCAAGTTCCCGGATGTAGGCTGAAACCGCGACCACGGCATGACACGTCCGCGCGTATTTGAGCCGGTAGGTCCAGCGATCGGCCGGGAAGAAGGTGACGCGACGGGTGGCGATGCGCCGGACCGGCAATCCCAGCGAGGCCAGCCACGCGACGGTGTGGCCCCGCCCGTCGTGCGCGTGCAGGATTTCGACGGCCGACATCACAAGCTGCTGGCGTAAGAGCAAAATTCCGAAGGCGTGTGCGGGGTCATGGGGCGGCAGCGTGAATACGCGGAAGCCTTCCTGGCGCGCCCTGTCTTCCAGCCCGCTGCCTTCCATGCACACCAGGAGCTGGTCGTGCCCGCGGGCACGCAGGCCTCGCGCCAGCAGCAGAAGTTGCCGCTGGCCGCCGCGCAGGCTCATGCCGGTGTCGACGTGTGCGATCCTGAGCGGGGTTGGCGCATTCATCGCGAGGAATACACTTTCCGCTGCAGATCGGCAAGCTTCGCGTATTTTCTGTGGACGTACCGCGCGGCCATGCGGGCAATCAGAAAGCCGCAAACGCCATCCAGCATCCCGAGGCGAAGAATGTAGGAATTGAAGAATATCCACGGAGGACCCAGGGTGCGCCGCAAAAGGCTTACGCGCTCGCCGCGCTCATACATCTCCTCCGCGGCCAGGTCGGTATAGAACTCAATCCGCTGGCGATGTTCGGCGAGCGAAGCGCATGTGTAGTGCAGGATTTCACCCGCCAGGGTTGCCACAGGGCCATCCACCACGGCCGATTCGTGCACGTAGACCCCCTGCCAACTGCCCCGGCGCCGGTCAAAGAGGCGGAGTTTGCAGTCCGGATACCAACCCGAGTGGAGAATCCACCGGCCGAGATATTGCGCCCGCCGGGCGAACCGATAGCCCGCGGCCGCGGGCTCAGATTGCTTCCAGGCGAGGACGGCGGCCTGGGCTTGCGGGTCCAACTCCTCGTCGGCATCGAGGCTCAGGATCCAATCATGCCGGGCTTGGGCGCTGGCGAAGTTTTTCTGGGCTGCAAACCCCTCCCAGGAATGGTTGATTACCCGCGCCCCCAGCCCGGCGGCGATTTCGCGCGTGCCGTCCGTGGAGTCCGAGTCAACCACGAGGATCTCATTCGCGCCGGAGAGCGAACGAATGGCGCGGGCAAGGTTGGCGGCCTCGTTGCGCGTGATGATCGTGGCGGAAAGAGCGGGCATGGCTGGTCAGCGGTAGCTTCTGGTTGCGACGAGGTCCGCCAGCGCGCCCCCGGACACGAGACTCGTCACGCGGGCAATGTCGGCGTGCAGCGGCCGGTCTTTTCGAACGCCCGGCGAAACCTGGCGGACCAGCACCCTGACTCGCTCGGCCAGCTTGCCAGACTTGAGGGGTGAGAGCAAGTCCAGAGCCTGGCAGGCGCAGAGCAGTTCGATGGCGAGAATGGTTTGCACGTGGGCAACCACGGGCTGTAACTTCAGCGCGGCGCCCATGCCCATGCTGACGAAGTCTTCCTTATTCCCGGAGGTGGGAATGGAATCCACAGAGGCCGGATGCGCCAGCACCTTGTTTTCCGAGGCCAGTGCGGCGGCCGTTACCTGCACCAGCATGAGACCCGATTCCAACCCCGGCGACTTGCTGAGGAAGGCCGGAAGTTCCGAGGTCAGTGGATTCACGAGGCGGTCGACGCGCCGCTCCGCTATGGCTCCGAGTTGGGTTAGAGCGATCGCCATGAGGTCGAGCGCCGTCGCCAGAGGCTGTCCGTGAAAATTTCCGCCGGAGATCACTTCCCCTTCGCGTGCGAAGACCAGGGGATTATCCGTAGCGCTGTTCATTTCCGTCTCGAAAACGCGGCACGCGTAACCCAGTGCATCGCGCACCGCGCCATGAACCTGCGGCATGCAACGCAGGCTGTAAGCGTCCTGGACACGCGAGCAGCCTTGATGGGATTGATTGATCGCGCTCCCGCGGTTAAGCCGAGCCAGGTTGCGCGCGGAGATCATTTGCCCGGGATGGGGCCGGGCCTCGTGTAATCTCGGGTCGAAGGCACGGCGGGAGCCGCGCAGGGCATCCAGGGAAAGCGCTCCGGCCACGTCGGCCGTGTCAGCCAGAATCTCAGCATCCCGCAAGGCGAGCAGCCCCACGGAAAGCATAGCCTGCGTACCGTTCACGAGCGAGAGCCCCTC
>PMYF01000873.1 GCA_003171295.1 Acidobacteriota bacterium
TTGGCGATTGCCGTGCTTTTCAACCCTGTCGTGCCCGTCGTCCTTTCTCGGAAGATCACCCTTGGGCTAGGTTGGGTCTCCCTGGCCACGTTCCTTGTCTCGTTGGCGGTAATGAAGAAGCGACCCATACTCTCTGTCGCTTCGATTGCCGATCGGACCTCGAGAAGTAAGTCACTCTGAAGCTGCTAGCGGCAGTGGTCGTGAGCGCCACCGGCAGACGAAAGGGATGAGCGAATGGCAGACAAGATCAAGATGGGGACAATTCTTTATCAGGAGGACGCGCTGTTGCCGGAGGCCCTTCTCTTTCAAAGTGAGGCCTATTCGAATGGCTGGAGATTAATCAAGAATCTCGATGCTTACGGACTGGATCGAAAAATCCGCGAAGCGGCATGGACCTTTTTCTACCTGGCGGGTGAAATCAAGGCGAGCGTCTTCGGTTTGGGCGGAGAAAAGGCCATACGCAGAGCAGTCAACAAACTCATCGCCTGTATGAAATCGGATAGATTAAACAGCTTGGAAATTACGCAGGTGGCCGCGAAGCGTTTCCTGGGGCTGCCCTACGTGACTGTGTCTGCCCACCCGCGACATATTCAGGAAAGCATGTTTCTATCCTACGATGAAGGGGTTGCGAAATACGACCGAGCCGAATCATTCGTAGTTTCAACCTGAACATAGAGGCTCACGAGGGAGGGGACTATGTCGGAAAGAAATGGTGACAAAGCCCGGTTTGGGCGAGAACGGCAGCGCAAGCTTCTCCGTCGGAAGCGCACTCGCGAATTGCGAAAGGCACTGGAAACAAGGGGGCCCAGCCCGGCAAGTGCCGGGCCGGAAGATGAGGCAACCTCGGGTCGTTGACGGTCGAGTGGAGCAACTGGTTCACTAGGAGCTAACCATGGTCAGCGCTCGCACCGCCAAGAAAGGATTCTGACATGTACATCCAGTATGTCGGTTTCAATGTTGCAGACAGCTCTCGAACCTATAACTTCGACGTGATCGGCACCGAGGAGACACGCGAATTCACGGTCAAGGTTCAATCCGAGGCGTTTCGCCCGGCATGTTTAAAACTCCAGGATGGTCCGGACATCTGTTTTACGCGGTTGAAACAGGAGTTACAAGGAGAAACGCAAGAAGCGCGCGCTGAGGCCCACCTGGGTATCGGGGAGCGGAACATCCAGGAGTACATGGAACAGCATTACCCGCGTCGGCCACTCGCCAAGAAAGCAGCATCAGATCGTTGACCGTCGAACCGAAGGAGTGGCGCCAGCCAGGGGAACTGACGCTCAGCGAGTTGAAGGCGTCTTGCAATCATAAACGATCAAGCCCGTTAAGAAGAACGAGACCTCTATGACCAGCGCTCGCAGCTTCGCGATTTCAATTCTTGGGGCCGTGCTGGCGTCGTTCGTGCTTTGTGCGCAACAAGGTATAGAGCCATCTGAAGCAAGCGCAAGCGTTCAGCGGCAGCCGCTGATCCAAGAACTGGAATTGCAACCCCACCGCTTTGTCGGCTTTTCACTCCGAGCGGACCCACTTTCGGCGCCTTTGATTCATGCGCAAGATCTTTCCCGGTACCGGGAGTTTCAATTTGGAATGAACCTGCCCGCCATAGCGAAACAGGCAGGCCTGGAAGCATCTGCGGCGCAGATCATCCATCAACGTCCGGCATTGATTCAAGAACTGAAATGGGAGCCCCAGATTTCTCCGAATTCTTCTCCCCCAGCAGACGCGGTCAAGACGATCCTCTTCAGCTTTTACAACGACCAGCTTTTTCGAATAGTCGTCAATTACGATCGGTACAAAACCAAAGGGCTGACAGATAAAGACATGATCGAGGCTCTTTCGGTGAAGTACGGAACTGCGACCAGGCCGAACGCGAAGGTTATCGTCTTCTCTTCAACTGAGGTTTACAACGACAGCGAAAGCGTCGTAGCGCGCTGGGAGGACTCGCAGTACTCATTCAATCTTTTCCGCTCCACCTACCAGCCAACCTTTGGAATGCTTGTTTTCTCGAAACAACTCGACCCCCTGGCGCAGACCGCCATCGCCGAGGCGATCCGGTTGGATGAGCAAGGGGCTCCTCAAAGAGAAATCGAGCGCCAAAGAATGCAGGATGCGGCGGACCGTGCTGACCAAGAAAAGGCCAGGCTCGAGAACAAAGTGGCCTTTTGGCCTTAACGGCGCAGACCAGGACCGAGGACTTCCTGGCTTCTTGCGAACTGGGGCTCGTTTCATCTGAAGATACACAAGGTGGGTCTCGGTGGGGGCAGGTTCGAAACATGATGGAAGGCGCGGAACCTTATGTGCCGTGACCTTGTGGGTTGCTGACATGGGACAGATCTTGATCATTTGTGAGAGCGATCTTGACGCAGAACAGCTCAAGGCCGTTTTCTGGGAAGCGGGCCTGACTTCGGAACTCGCAAAGGGCATTACAGCGGGTTGCGGGCTGGCGAAGAGCGGCAAGTTCCGGGTGGTATTTTGCACGCCGTTTCTGAGCGACGGATCGTGGAAGCGTCTGATCAAGGTTNNCTCAACCAATGGGGCGAGGCGCTGCAGGCTGGAGCATTTGACGTCCTCGACGTCTTATGCGACCTGCCGAAAGCTGCCGAGGCCGCGAAACGCGCTTTGGGGACAAAGCGGCCCGAGGCGCTTGCAGCCATGTCCCTAGCAAATGTAGTTAATCAGGCGGACCATGGTCCGCCACATGGAGGATTAAATGGCTTCTAAACTTTACGTAGGGAACCTTTCACATAGTACTGATGACACCGGCCTCAACGCGTTCGTAACCAATGCCGGGTTTCAGGTGGCCTCTGCCGTGGTGATTCGTGACAAATTGACGGGTCAACCGCGCGGATTCGGCTTTGTTGAGCTTGCTGAAGGCGAAGATATGCAGCGCGCCATCGGGAGCTTGAATGGTCAGGCTCTTGAGGGTCGCGCCCTGACCGTCAACGAGGCTCGCCCACAAGTACGCACCGGCTTCTCAGGTTCCCGCGACGGCGGTGGTGGTAACCGAGACCGATTCGACCGCAAACGGGACTACTAATCCAGACCGAGTACGTGGCGGCATGCGGATTTTGCGCCGGTTATCACCGCCTGCGCATCGATTCGGTCGTCCAAGTGCCCGCGCCCCATGCAGTCAGCACTGGCCCTGCTCCGCTCCTTTTGCCTTCGAGGGAAAAGGAGCGGACGCAAGGTGCCATTTTCGTGTGGGCACGGCGAATCCGGATCCTGCGGACCTCGGGCCGATCAGCCAATCCGTAAAGTGCTCGGATCTACCTTCAACACCGAATACAGAAGAGTGCTTTTCCTCTTCAGAGTGCCGGCCAGTCTCAGGCGATCAATAGAGCTGAGGGCGGCGGCTCGGCAAATTCAAAACTCAACGCATGAAAGGAGAGCTCAGATGACGTTAAGACCACTGCACGACCGGATTTTGATCAAGCGGATCGAGGAAAAAGAGACGGCGAAGGGGGGCATCATCATCCCTGACACCGCCAAAGAAAAACCGCAAGAAGGCGAAGTGATTTCGGTGGGTAATGGCAAGAAGACCGAAGAGGGCAACGTGATCGCATTGGACGTCAAGGCAGGCGATCGCATCCTGTTCGCGAAATATTCCGGGGCCGAGATCAAGCTTGACAACAACGAATACCTGATTCTGCGTGAAGAAGAAGTGCTCGGTGTGATCGAGGCTGCCAAGCCCTCAGCGGCAGGCGGGAAGAAGTGACCGGGTGTCTCCCGGCCGCAGGGCAGGCGAAGAGGCGTGCGGCAGGCCCATGCAGCCAGTTCCCAGTTTGATCCGCCGCCTGACCGCGCCGCGACAGGGCGGAAAAGATTTCCATAGGAGATGAAGATGGCAAATGCAAAGCAAATTGTACATGGTGATCAGAGCCGCCAGGCGATTCTGCGGGGTGTGAACATGCTGGCGGACGTCGTGAAGATCACGCTCGGTCCCAAGGGCCGCAACGTGGTATTGGACAAGAAGTTTGGCTCGCCGCTGATCACCAAGGACGGCGTGACGGTGGCGAAGGAAATCGAATTGAAGGATCCCCTGGAGAACATGGGCGCCCAGATGGTGCGCGA
>PMYF01000627.1 GCA_003171295.1 Acidobacteriota bacterium
ACTTCGAGGAACTTCCGGCTCCGTGCGCCGAACTCCACCATCCGCGTGGGGACGCCGCCCCCCAGAAACTTTCCGTAATAGAACATCCCCGCCAGCCGCGCGCCCAGCGCCAAGGCCCTGCCGAATTCCATCCACACGCGTTCTGGGTAAAGCTCCAACTGTTCTTCCCGCAGCGCCTCGGCCAGGATTTCGCCGGAACGCAAGGCGTAATAGATTCCCTCGCCCGTCACCGGATCGACCAGGCCGGCGGCGTCTCCGACCAGCGCCCATCCCCGCCCGGCCAAGCGCAAATTTCCCCAGCTTTCCACGGACAGGGCCGGCAGCAGGTGGCTGTATACGCGCGCCCCACCGGCATCATAGCCGAACTTCTGCATGAAGGAGTGCAGACGGTCGCGCAATCCCGCCATGCCGTCCTCACCGACTTTTCCGCAGATGCCGACGGAGAGATGGTCCGGCCGCGGAAACGCCCAGGCGTAGCCTTCAAACCCCTCGTAGAACTGCACCCGCAACAGCTCACTCTCGAGGGGAACGTAGTAACCAAAGGTCAGCATGAAATCGCGGGGGCCGAAATCCTCCGCCAGCAACCGCCGTAGCCGCGTGCGTGCCCCCCCCGCCAACACGACTAAGTCCGCGCCATAACTTCGGGTGCGCCCCGCGAGCTCCCAACCCGCCTTCCCCCGCCGCAAACCCCGAATCCGGTCACTCACGATTTCCGCCCCGACTGCCTCCGCTCGCCGCAGCAGCAAATGGTTCAGGGTGGCGCGCGAATAGATGGCCAGTGGCGAGCGCAGGCGGAAGCGCATCGCCGTGCCGGTGGAGGCCACAAATTCCGCGTCGCGCACNNCGCCGCCGCAGGGTTTCTCCCAGCCGGCCTTCTCTTCGAAAACCAGCACGCGATACCCAGTGCGCGCTCCCCAGCCTTGCGCCAGCTTCTCCGCGGTCCGAGCGCCCGCCGGTCCGCCCCCAATGATGGCAATGGTGCGCGCAGTCATCTCCAAAGTCCTCTGGAAGATTTGAGCATAGCACGCGGTTTTGGGTGCTGTAAAATCGCGGCAGGCGAAGCGGCGACCGTACGGCCATTTACGTATGGCCAGATCTCTTCCCACGCGGACTGGGCGGGGCTCAGCCTCGCTTCTTGACCACACTGAATGCTTTCAAAATGACGGCGTTATTGGGAATCACTTCGCCAAAGTTGTTCTCAAACCCTGGAACTGCGCCGCGGAAGCCCGTCGAGCCTTTCAGCCGGACTTCCCGGATCACCTTGCCCAGGCGGGGGCTCTCCCACTCGAAGGCGAAGAAGGTGATCGGTTGCTCTCCGCTTTTCCCACAGGCGACGGCCTCGGCGTTATAACAATACTTTCCGGAAGTCTTCTCCTTGCCCCAATTCCATTCCAGGATGTTCACGCCATAGCGAATCGGAATGACTTCCGGCAGCCCGTCTTCGTATACGATTTCGTACCAGCCCAGCAGGTCTGCCGAGTCGTGCATGTCCCAGAGCAGCCGATAAGCTTCCTTGTTGGTCGCGGGCCGGGCACAAGCGTGTAGGAACAGCAGGCTCGTGGCATCCTGCCCCACCGCGACCACGGCTTCGCGCGGCAGCGGGCTGGGCTTTTGCCCCTCCGTCCCCACGCCCACCGCGACCTTGCCCTCGGCCGAGTCCGTTCCTGTCAACTCGAAAGCCCGCGGCCCACTTTGGATTCTTCCGGTTATCATTCCGCGCAGGTCCACTTCCAAGGAGGTACCGGCGGCGGCCAGGTTCAGTGCCCCGGAAATATCAACCGGCGTGACGGCGTCACCAGCCTCGCTGGGCAGAACCACCCCAGCCAAGAGCGGCCGCAGCAAAGGGACAGAAGCCTGGGTGATTTTCGCCACCTCCCGAAACTCCGGCGCTTTCCCCGACCACAACATGTTGCTGCAGCCGAGGACGCTGAAGATCATGTCTTTGCTCAGGTTGAACTCGGTGCTCGCCGCCCACGAAGACGGGGCCCCCCCGATGATCGTCTTGCGCTTGCTGCGCTCTTCGTAATTGCGGAGGTCAGGCTCCAGGTTGCCGTAAACCTGCTCAAAGCCCCATTCGTCGAGCTGTACTTCGTTTGCCTCGCCATGATCTTCCTCGGACCAGAACCAGTTAAAGAGCAGGATGTCTTTGGGAACCAGTTCCTTCACCTGTCCGGGCGTCATGGCGCCGGGCGAAGTGTAGGCCCAGCCGTCGGGCGCTTTGCGCTTCTGCAGGCCTTTGCCGCGCACGGCCTCGAGCAAGTAATCGCCCCAGATTGCCATCTTGATGTTCTGATTGGCAAGGTGGGCGTGGGTTTTGCGCAGGTCCTGCCCGAACAGCTCTCCAGGGTCTTTCCCCTGACAGCGCGGGCAAACTCCGAACGGCGCAAACCACTCATCGTGGCCGGCGTGAATCATGCGGGGCTTCATGACCTCGATATATTCGTCCATGACCTCGAAGGCGAGCTGGTAACTGCGGGGCTCAGAGGGGCAGAAGGTGTCGGGCCATTTATCGCCGGGCACGTCAGAAAGATCCTTATGCCTCGCCAAGAGGTAGAAGCTATGCGTGAAGGAAGGGATTTCCGGAACAACCTCAATATGGTGCTCCCGGACCCAGCGCACTAGTTCGGCGACTTCCTCTTTTTCCAGAAAGTTGCCGTCGCCGCAATCGTGGTGAGAGGAGTTCTGCTCGCGGCCGTGCAAAGAGCCGGGCGGATAATTGACGTAGCTGTAGTTTGTATCGCGCGCGAATTCGATCCAGCCCGCATTGACCTCCGGGTGGCGGTCCAGACGCATGCAGCCGTTCATCTCCAGCATCAATGTGTTGAATTTGTAGAGAGCCATCACTTCCCGAATGAACCTGCGGAAAAAGGGAATGCTTCCGCGCCCCGGCAGGTAGAGCTTGACTCCGCGAAAGCGCTTGTCGGGCCAGTCGCGCACTTCGACTCCAGGCACTTGGAGGCCCTCTTCACTGCGCGAAATGAGTTGCCGCAGCGATTGCAGCCCGTAGAACGCTCCGCGGGCATCGCTGCCGGCAACAATCACGGCGCGCTCATCCGCCTCGAGGACGTAACCCTCCGGGCCGG
>PMYF01000682.1 GCA_003171295.1 Acidobacteriota bacterium
ACACCCTCAGCGGCTGAAGCCGCCGCTCGAAGCACGCCCCGCACGGCACGCCTGAAGGTGTGCCCTGACGAATTATTGAACGAACTTAAGTGACATGACACTGGCCATCCGGGCGAAATGTTCCTTGACAGGCTTTCCCCCAGGTGATAAAAACCGCTACATTACGAGTACCGGACGGCGTAGTTGTCGGATTTTGCGTCTGGTCTCTTGTTACTTTTGGCTTTCTTGCGCTGCGTCACTTGGCGTCCGGGTCGGACGTGGTCCCTCCGATTGAACCTTGCGAAGGAGAGGTCTAATGCGAATGCGTAGGCACTTCAAGCCGTTAGCAAGCGGAGCCTGTCTTCTAGCCCTCACGGCCGGTCTTTGGCTTTTTGCCGTCGCGACTTGCCGGGCCCAGCAAATTGAGGCCACGGTGTACGGTGCCGTGACGGACCCCGCCGGTGCGTCAATTCCCGAGGCGACCGTCACGGTAATGAACCCTGCCACCGGGCAGGCCGTCATCGCCAAGACCGGTAACGACGGGAACTATATTGTGACTTCCCTGCGGCCCTCGACCTATGACATCACGGTTGAACATCCGGGATTTCAAATCTCGATTCGAAAGGGCATCAAGCTGGATGTCAACCAGCAGGCGCGCATCGACGTGCAACTGAAGGTGGGAGCGGTCACGACCACCGTCGAGGTGGCAGGTATTGCCTCTCAGGTGGAGACCGCCACGGCCACGGTGGGCATGATGATTGACACCCGCCAGGTGACCGAACTGCCGCTGAATATCCGCCGTTTCGGAACACTGCCTCTCTTGATGCCTGGAACCATTGCCGACCGCGGCGGGTTCACCAACAGCGTGCTGGGTTCTCCTTTCAGCGAGGACACCTATTCCGCGAACGGGGCTCGCGGCTCCGGCAACAATACCCTGATCGACGGCATCGATTCCAAGAACCTGTTCACGGGCGGCTTTTCCGTTCAGCCCTCTCCCGACGCCGTGCAGGAGTTTAAGGTGCAGACGGAGTCCTACTCCGCCGTGTTCGGGAAGAGTGCCGGGTCAACGATCAACCTGGTGACCAAGTCCGGCACCAATGATATCCATGGGAACTTCTTTGAGTTCCTACGCAACAGCAAGTTGGACTCACGGAACTTCTTCGACCAGAACCAAGCGGACGCGAACGGAAACGAAATACCGGGAACCGCGCGCGGCCAGTTGCAGCGCAATCAATTCGGCGGCTATATCGGTGGGCCGATCAAGAAAAACAAGACCTTCTTCTTCGGAGGCTATGACGGCCTCCGTTTACGGAAGGGCAATACCGCTGTGGACCAGGTTCCTACCCCGCAGATGCTCGGAGGAGATTTCTCGCAGTTGTACACGGGGCAAACCTTCTCGCCCTGCGCCACGCCGGGAGGCAGTGACCCGGTTTGGGACACGGGGCAGATTTTTGACCCCGGGACGGTTCGTCCGCTTATGTGCAGTGACGGGTCAACCGTCAACGTGGCCAATGCCTTCGCAAACAACCTCATTCCCCCAGGCCAGATTGACCCCGTAGCCCAGAAGGTTATCTCGCTAAACCCCTTCCCGGCTCCCAATGTGGCTGGCGCAATCAACAGCAACTATGTTCACAATCCCCTCGATAAGAGGCGGGACAACCAGTTCCTGGTCAAGATCGACCACGAGTTCAACGATAAGAATAAGTTTTTTGGACGGTATATCTTCGCCCAATCAATTATCAGTTCAGCTTCCGCAGCCTACACCACGCTCCCGGGCTTTGGAGATATCATCCGCTTTCGTGGCCAGAACCTGGCTCTGAGCTGGACCCACACGTTCAGTCCCAACATGCTTAATGAACTGCGCTTCGGTTTCACCCGCAATATGGACGTGGACAATTGCGAACATTGCCCGCGGGCTGCCGGGTTCGTGAAGAGCTTCGGGATTAATGGGTTGACGGCCCTCTCACCCAAGCTGGAAGGCTTCCCCGCATTCGAGTTTGGTCAAGGCTATTCCACCGTGGGTGATTCGAATTACCGGCCCGTCGAATCGAACGACATGGTGGAGAAGTACAACGAAACATTGACCCTCATTAAGGGAAAGCACACCCTGGCGTTTGGGTTCGATATCCAGCCTTACCAGTCGCTGCGTAACCAGGCGCCCTTCTCGCCCCACGGACAATTCAGCTACGGAGGCCTCTATAGCGGTTCCTCCATTGCCGATTTCCTTCTGGGATATCCTAATTCCGCCGCGCGCAGCGTGGCAGCATCCACCAACAACCACGACGGGAAATTCTTGAATTTCTTCATCCAGGAGGATTGGCGGGCCTCGAAGAAACTGACCGTTAACGTCGGCCTGCGCTGGGAGTATCACCAACTGCCCACTGACCGCAGAGACATCGGCGCAATTCTGTTCCCCATTCCTGGCGCGGGGCTGCAGAAGCCGGGAAATGCCCTGATGATGCTCGCGGGCTATCAAAGGGCTGACGCGTATTGCCACAATCCTTCCTATACCAATGCGGAGGGAACCCCGCTGATTGCGTGCTCGTCCGACATGAAGAAGTACGGCTTCACGGACCGGGCAGCCCGGTCCCTGTGGTTCCCCGACCGCTTTAACTGGGCCCCACGCATAGGGTTTGCTTACCGGCCGACCACTTCCGATAAGCTCGTCTTGCGAGCGGGTTACGGGTTGTTCTTCGATCTTTCCGAATTCAACGTGTTCCATTACGGATTCAACAACCCCATTGATGGAGCCAGCCAATTCAGTAATGCGGCTGGATCGGGCGTATTTGCAGAGCCCTCCTTCACAACCGCTAATGCTTTCGCAGGGGCAACTACCCCCGCCTTGAAAGACGCCTTCATGTCGATGAACGTCGATCCCAACTTCAAGCAGCCTTACATCGATGAATGGGACTTCGAAATTGACAGCCAGCTCACCAATGACATGGCGTTGTCGGTTCGTTACCTCGGCACCGACTCGTTCCAATTGAGCCACTTCCATTTCTTCGGCAACCAGGCCATCCCGGGACCGGGTGACGTGCAAGCACGACGGCTTTATCCGGACTTCGGATTGACTGCGATAACAGGTTCCGAAGCGAGTGGGAATTACAACAGTTTGCAAGTGCAACTGACCAAGAAGATGACGCATGGTTTCAACCTGACCGCCGGCTACACCTACTCCAAATCACTTTCCAATAACGAAGGTGAGGAAGGCGCTTACACCGACGCCGCCACGGGACAGAATGACAACAACCCGGGTGGTGAATACGCGCGCGACATCAACGATGCCCGGCAGCGGCTCACGTTCAGCAGTGTCGCAGAATTGCCCTTCGGTCGGGGCAGACATTTCGCCTCTGGTATGGGGCGCTTCCCGAATGCGCTGCTGGGTGGCTGGCAAGCCTCCGCTATCTTCAGTATCCAGTCGGGATTCCCCGAAACAATTACTTCCGGCCTGGACTTTGCCAACGTCACAACCTCCAACCCCCAGCGTCCTGACCGGACCTGTGATGGCAACATCTCCAACCACACCATCGACCATTGGTTCAATGATACGTGCTTCACGACTGCCTTCCTGGTCGCGGACAACCAGAACGGGATTTACCGATTCGGAAACTCCAGCCGGTCCGTCGTAACAGGGCCAAGTCGCACCGATCTCGATCTCGGTTTGATGAAGAATTTCCAGATGGGAGAGCGCTGGAAGGCGCAATTCCGCGCCGAGTTCTTCAATGCTTTCAACCACGCGAACTTCGGCGATCCGGACAGGAATATGCAGGATGGATCCTATAACACGATCCATTCCGCCGGACAGCCGCGTGACATTCAGTTCGGTGTAAAGTTCACCTTCTAAGTTCGCAAGACCGAACCTTGGTATTGACTTCCGGCCGCGCTGGGTTCTTCCTCAACCAGGAGCCCAGCGCGGTTCTCTTTAGGGTTTGTAGGGCCGGCCGCTCCGAGCGGGGGGGGCCCGGCCAAGCCCGACTCAGGGGTCGGCCCTCGATCGGCACCCCGACCACGAGCGTCGATTGCATTCTCCTTTCGCTTTGCATCATGGTCTAACCTGCCACGCCCACGCGCTTGGAATTGCGTCGCGCCTAAGTTACGATAGGACCATGCTGATCCGGTCCTACCACCCCTAGAGGAGGCCTGTTCTTTCATGCGAAGAGTCCGACATATTTTTGTGTTTGCCGCACTTCTGATGCTTCTGGCCGCCAGCGCATCCTATCGCGCGCAGGACCGCGTGCGCGTTGTCGTAGGTTCATCCAACAATCAAATGCGCGTGGTGAATACCTATCCCGAGTATTGGGTTGATGGGGAACCTTTCTTCCAATACGCGGGCTCGTTTTTCTACTACCGGCTGCCCCGCGATCGTTGGGCGGAGGAGATCCTGGCACTGAAGGCGATGGGACTGAACACCCTGGATGTGCTGCCGATGTGGAACTGGCACGAACCTGAGGAGGGCCAGACCGACTATGACGGGCATACCAACCCGCGCCGGAATTTGAAGTACGTCTTCCAGCTTGCGGATTCCCTCGGCATAAAGATTACCCTGCGCCCCGGTCCTTACGACACCAACGAGTGGCTCAACGGCGGCTATCCCGCCTGGCTGCTTAGCCGGCCGGAGTACCGCATGTCCCAGCAGGCGATCCTGGAAGGCCGCTACCCGCGTTGGTCGGCGTTGCAGTACCAGCGTTCCGAGCTAGCCGCCACCGAGTGGCTGAAGAACGATACCCACCTCAAATACTCACGGAAGTATTACCAGGATGTGCTGGGTCTCTCCTCACCTTTCTTCGCCGATCGCGGTGGGCCTATCCTGTCCCTGCAGATGGATGATGACCAAGCCATCGGCGCCGAGAATTACAACGGGCCAAACTTCTGGAAGTACATGGACACGCTGCGCAAGTTCGCCAAGCAAGCCACCGATGACCGGCCCCTGATTTACTTCATCGATGGGGAGCAGATGCGGCTGAATGCCGAAGCGAACGACGCGCTTCCCGAGCCTTTCTGGAACCAAGGACAGGATTATTCCTCGACGGGTCCGGTCGGCTACTCGACGCCCGCAGAAGCCGCCAAGAACAAGTTTCTGCTGGAGCTTCTCAAAACGCAGCCCCTGTTCATCCCCGCCCACATTGAGTTCCAGGCTGGCTGGTGGCCCGGGGTAGACGACACGTTCGCCCGTCTGACCGACGCTTCCAATACTCTGATGGCCTCGCGCGTGATGTTTCAGAATGGCCTGAAAGGGCTGAGCTACTTTCCTCCCAACGACACGATCAACCCCGCCGGCTACACGGTGCCTTTTAGCAACCACTTCTATGTCTGGGAAGCGGCCCTGAATCTTCCCGGCAAGGAAACCGCCCGGGCCGTTTACGTGCGGCGCAACGGACGGCTGGTCGCGGGCATGGGGCCGCTGCTGGCCTCTTCGCACCTGCTCCCCGACGCCGGAGTGGTCTATCCCATGGCCACGTTCCCACAGGAATCCCTGGCCGGGAAGGAGGCGTTGCACATCGTAACGCTGGCCGGCCGGCTGCTGTGGGTAGGCGCATATGAGCACTGCAATTTCGAGCTCGTTGATTCCGACCACGCTCCGCTCGAGAATTTCCAGCGCTACCGCATTCTGTTCGCGCCCAACCCGGTGAACAGTAAGGAGGATCTCAAACGCTATCCGCGCCTGGGACACTACTCGGAAAAGGCTCAGCAGATGCTGAGTGACTATGTGAGCTCCGGCGGCACGCTCATCATCTTTCCTTCGCTGCCCAAGGGGAAAGTCTTTGACAGCCTGCTTGAACCGCTGGGCGCCGACCGGCAGGCGCCGGGCGAAAGCGTCCTCAAGTTCTCGGACGGGACGGCGAGCCGCGCGCTGGACTTTCATTCGGTCCTGACGCTGCCCAAGAAACCCCATGCCGAGGTGAAGGTCTTCGCGCGTGACGCACACGGCGGGATCGTGGGCGCCCGCCTGGCGCACGGGAAGGGGCAGATCATTTTCTTCGGCGCGGATTTCTCCACCTGGAGCCTGGCGGCAGGAACCGAGTTCATGTCGGAGGGCACACAGAAAGCCGGCGCGCACGATTACCCCGAGGAAACTCAGCAGGCCGCGCGCTTGGCGTTGCCTGCCTTGCTGAAGGAAGCCGGCGGGGCGCGCAAAGTCTATCCCGAAATGAAAACGGAGAAAGCTCGCGACCTCGGCCTGTATGTGACGGAACTCGTGGCCGACGCCGGCAGCCTGCCTTTTGAAAAGCGCTCCGATGCGAACGGGTTCGGTTTTGTGGGCGTCACGAACTTCAGCGTGGACCAGGCGCGCCGGGCGGAAATCGTGGTGACGGATCCCCGCGCGCCAGACCTCGCCGCCGCGCCCCAGCCTTCCCTGCGCCTGCCGGGCCTGACGCTCCCCCCGCGCGAGTCGCTGCTGCTCCCCGTGCGCGTGCCGCTCGCCAATCCCTACTGGCAAATGGCGCCGGGTCTGGAGCCGGGGGACGAAGTCTTCTACGCCACGTCGGAACTCAGCCAGGTGAGTTACGACGGCGCGGCCCTTAAACTGGATTGCACCGTCCCCTCCGACGGCGAAGTGGCGCTGCGTTTGTCCCGGCGGCCGGAGCGCGCCACGCTCGACGGCCAGCCGGTGGCGATTCAGGAGGACGCGGAGCGGCGCCTCTACGTCGTGAAGATGGCGCCTGGCGAGGCCCCGCATTTCATGCGGAAGCTTGAACTTGCCTATCCGCATGAGGGCCCGCGCCTTACCCTCGAGCCGCGTGACCCGTGGATCGCGGGCGAAACCCGCGCCGTCCGCGTGCGTGTGGAGAATCCCGGTCCCTCCACGCTCGTGGGCGAACTTGACATGGTCGCGGGCACGCTCTATCGCGCGGAAAACCCTCCCCTGGAGGTGCACATTCCCAGCAAGGCTCGGCGCGAATTCAGTTTCCCGGTGGAAATTCCCGCCCAGGTTACTCCCAATTTGCCCATTGATCTCACCGCCACGCTGCGCGAGCGGGATTCGGCTAACACTTGGGCGTGGCATGCCCAGGTGGTGGTGCATCGCCCCTTTGATTTCAGCGTCGGGCCAACGCTCACTTTCCCCCTGCGCGAGGACGTGCCGCTCCCCATCGTGCATCCGACCCTGGCGAGCGTGGAATTGCCCGGGGAAGCGGTGTTCCAAGTGCGCGTGAAGAATTGGCAGGATCACGAGCAGGTGGTGACGGTCGAGGCGGCCGGTAACCACCTGGCGCTCACGCCGGCGCTCACCCAACTGGTGCTGCCCGCAGGCGCCGAGCAGACCCTGGAGATTCACGCTGCACCCCAGGGAGGTTCAGGAACATATCGCCTGACAATCAATCTGCGGTCCGGCAGCTACCAGGCGAGCGAGGAGGTGGTGATAGCGGCGCTCGCCAAAGGTGAGGCCATCGCGTACACGCTCGATTACGATCGCGACGGCTTTCCAGACGTCATCCTGGAGAACTCCGCCTTGCGGTTGTTCGTCAGCCCTTACGACGGCGGGCGCGCGTATGCCTTCGTCAGCAAGGCGACGGGCGCGAACGCCTTCAACTCTGTGGGCGGGATGCGCGACAACTTCACCAAGCGGGGTGAGCCCGAAGATCTGCGCGAACTGCCAGGATGGACGCGCTCGGAGTGGCTGGGTCTCTTCAACCGGCCGTACACGTTCCGGATTGTCTCGGCCGCAGGCGCGAAGGCTGCCGTGCACCTGGAATACTCCGCGCCCGATATTTATCCCCAGGGTGTGAAAGTGGAGCGCACCCTCACGCTTCAAGGCGACGCCAGCTACTACCTTGAGGAATCCGCGCTTACGCCGGCGGGCGTGGCGGAGCCACAAGCCTACGTGCTGGAAAACTCCCTGACCTTCAAGATGTTTAACGAGCCGGAGAATTTCCGCCGCTGGTTCGCGCAAGGCCACCTACCGGAAGAGTTCGTTTCCGGCAAGAACGTGGATTTGCCCGCGGCGAACGGCTTCGTCGGCGCCGTCAACAAGCAGACCGGCGAAATCTTCGCCCTGCTGTCCCTGAGCCCGCTTGCCAAGAGCCAGCTTGCGGTGCACGCGCACGCCGCCACGATTCGCCTGATCTACCCGGATTTCTCCGTGAAGAATCAGGCTTGCACCTATCGTGCCGCGTACTTCTTCGGCAAAGCCACGGGCGAGGAGGTTCAAGGACTGTACACGCGGCTGAAAAGCGGGAGGGAATAGCGCCCCACGTTCAATCCCCGCAGCGCCGGCTTGAGGATTTCCGAGGGGGTCGTAGGGGCGGTTCGCGAACCGCCCACCGGAAAACTTTGGCCAGCCGGACGAGAACGGGTGGATTTGAAGCTGAAACCCGCGAACCTGCAAACCAGTTCCGCGCTACTCGCCCTCGGCCGGAGCCGCTACGAACATGCCGATGTCTGGTCTGCAACTATGTTAGAATCCCGCCGTTAACGTGCTTGATACGATTCCAGATTCACCTTGGTACGCAGAGGGGCCGATGAAAATCACTACGGCCAGCCGCTCGAAATAAGGTCATGGGTCAATTTAATGTAGAGGCAGCTTTACGCCGCCATCTTACGGGGTGAAGTTTGGCTCGAATTTCCAGCCCTTCGTCCGCAAGCGCGACGTGAGCCACAACTTTGACCTACATGCATGACCGACTGTCGCTCGCCCGCGATTTGCTCCTGCCCAGCGGTAGCATCTTTGTGCAAATTAGTGATGAGAATCTCCATCATGTCCGCGAGCTCCTCGACGAGATATTTGGTGCAGAGGATTTCTGCGCTCGGATGAATATCACCAAGACGGCGGGGCAAACGGATGCGCTCATCGCCACAATTGCGGATCCGCTGCTTTGGTATTCCCGTGACAAGTCGAGCGCCAAATATCGGCAGATTTTCAAAGAAAAAGCAGTTGGGTTCGAAGAGGTAGGCCAGTATTACTATGCGGATTTCCCCGATGGGGCGAGAAGGCGCTTATCTTTCGAGGAGATTGAAAGCCCGCCACTGCTACCATCCGGTACGCGACCTTTTCGCGTGAGCGATCTGTCCAGCAATAAGTATCATTCGCTAATTCCGGACTGGGTTTTGCCATCCCGTACCTGCACAACGGACAGATGCACGATTACGTTCCGGATTACATCGTGCGACTCAAGGGCGATGCGCCGAAATACTTGATCCTCGAAACGAAGGACTACGATCCGTTGGAAGATGTGAAACGCGCTGCCGCCGAAAGGTGGGTCGCGGCGGTGAATGCGGACGGCACCTACGGCACGTGGAAGTATGCCCTCGCGCACAAGCCAACCGAGGTTATCCAGATCATCGGTGAGGCAGCACGGGGAACGGATTGAGCAGGTAACGCGGAATTGTCTTTTAACTCCGCCAGGACGGCTCGCGTTCAGGTTTCGGGATGGGCTTGGGCATTTGCATCGCTTCCGGAATTCTTTCGGCGATGCTCAACTTCAGTTTTCTCTTTGGGAAGGAACTGCAGGACCTGACGCTTTCCTATGGAGCCAAACCGGCCGCCTCGGCGAACCCGATATGGGCCTTGGCGCTCACGTTGGGATTCATCGCAAACGGCGGGTATGCTATTTAGCTTCTCCAGAAGAATCGAACCTGGGGTATCTTTTCGACTTCGGGCGCTACGATCGGGTATGGGTTGGGCGGTATCCTGATGGGCGCGCTGTGGTTTGGCAGCGTGGCGTTATACGGGATGGGCGCGGCAGCGCTTGGCAGCCTCGGAGGCATCATCGGCTGGCCTGTCTTGATGGCGACCATCATCATCACCGCCAATCTCTGGGGCGCCTTAACCGGTGAGTGGGCGAAGGCGAGCCGGCGATCGTTTGCCTATGCCTGGATGGGCATGGGGGTCCTGCCGGTGGCGATTTGCATCATCTCGCTCGCCGGCCGCGCCTGAGTCGGAGGGCGAAAAAACGGAGGTCTCGAGTTCAATGACGATGAGTTCCAGAGAACGTGTATACGCAGCGCTGAAGCGGCAACCCGTCGATCGTATTCCCGTCTTCATGTGGTTTCATCCTCAAACTGCCGAGCGGCTGGGCCAGTTGCTCGNNGCCATGGAAGGGATCGTCCACGAAAACGAGGGTGATTCGCACGTGGATTTCTGGGGTGTGAAATGGACCCGGCAATATGGGTTTAATCAGATTACCGGATTCCCTCTCGCCGGCGCGAGACGGGAGGATGTTCTGCGCTATCGGTTTCCCTACGAGCGGGTGCCCGAACTCCTGCGCCAGATGCAGCCGGTCCTGCGGTCGCGGCAGGGTTTCTTCATCGGCTGCGACGTTTCTCCCTGTGTGTTCGAAATGTATTGGCGGCTGCGGGGTATGGAAGACGCCCTGCTGGATATGGCGGCTGATCCCGCCTTCGCGGGTGAGATGCTCGGGCGCTGCGCGGACTTCGCCGTGCATCTGGGCGAACGCGCCTGCGAGGAGTTTGACCTGGACTGGCTGTGGACCGGCGATGATGTTTCTTCCCAATTTTCGATGATGATGAGTCCGGCAACGTGGCGGCAATTGATCAAGCCGCAGCTCAAACGGTCCTTCGCCGTGGGAAAGGCGAAGAATTTGTGGGTGGCGTACCATTGTTGTGGCGCCCTGCAGCCCATCATCGGTGACCTGGTTGAAATCGGCATGGACGTGCTCAACCCGGTGCAGTGCAATTGCCCGGGGATGGATGCATTGGAGCTCAAGCGAGAGTTTGGGAAAGATCTCTCCTTCATGGGCGGTGTCGATACCCAAGGGGTGCTCCCCTATGGAACCGCGGAGGAGGTGCGCCGGGCTACGGCGCGCCTGGTGGAGGGGATGACGAGAGACGGCGGTGGTTATATTCTTGCGGCTTCTCACACCATTCCGCCCGAGACTCCCGATGCTAATATCTTCGCCATGTATGCCGAGGCGGGAATTTCCCGAGAGGAGATCTTCGACCGCGCCGCCCAGATCCGGGCCTCCCTGTAAGGCGCGGCTAAGGCGCAAGGCGGGTGAGGCCAATTCCCGCCGCGCTAATAGATCTATAAAAACGAGATCATTGATTGGAACAGCTGGCAGCGTGTTAAATGGGCAATCGATTTCGACAATCCTGATTTGTGGACAGGTGCGCTTGCCGCTTCCTTCCCTGTCCCATACGTCCTTCCCCTTCTTTCAGGCGGGTCGGTGTCCACGACTTCACTTTCGAGGCCTGTCTGAGCTTCGCCCGCGCCACGGCCTGCTAATTCGCTGACGCTACAAGTGGTATACCAAAGAGATGTTGGCGAGAACCACAGCCGCGTGGCAATCGCGGGTGCGCAACACGGGGCCGCGACCGGCGTTCTTCACAGACATCAACATGGTGGGGACAAAGCAGGAATTCTAGGGATGGGCAGCTTCTTCTGGTTGCCGGCGGGGAAGAGCGTCGCCTGCAGCTTGAAGTGCTCCGGCGAAATCCGGGCACGCGTGACAGAGCCTATGTGACCGTTAAGGCCTGGAATGCGCAATCAATTCAGGCCACAATGCCAACGCACTGACCCAGCGCGGGTGCAAAGTTTTAAGTTGAATTCAGGAGGGTAGTTTCTCTATAAGTAGATCGAAGATGGAACATTTGACAGGATTCTCAATAAGCGTAACGAGGGGGCATTCATGAATGCAAACGAGAACATGGCAAGGCGCACGTTTCTGAAAGGCGTTTCCGCAACCGCCGCCGGTATGGCCGCTGGGCTGAAGGCGGGACCGGCACTGCTTGCGCAAAAGTCACCGAACGATGTTATCGGAGTGGCCAGCATCGGCGTGGGTACGCAAGGGCATTCTCTTCTTCAAGCTGCCCAGGGCGTCCCCAACGCGGAGATTCGCATCATCTGTGATCTTTACAAGGGAAATGTCGCGCGGGCGCAGACCCTGTGCAAGAACCCCAAGGTTCGCGTAGTGCACGAATGGGAGAAGGTTGTCCAGGATCCGGATATTGATGCTGTGATCATTGCCAGCCCGGATTTCTGGCACGCGCCGATGGTTATTGCCGCAGCCCAAGCCAAGAAAGACATCTATGTCGAAAAGGGGTGGTGCACCAAGCTCGCCGACGCCAAGCAGATGCGACAGGCCGTGAAGGACAACAAAGTCGTCATGCAGTTGGGTCACCATTACAACAGCGCTCCCAGTTACCACAAGGCCCGCGAAATTTTCCGTTCGGGCGCCTTGGGGAAGCTCCCGCAGGTGAGAACCTACATCGACCGCGCCGGGAGCACTTCGATGTGGAAGTTCTACACGGATTACGCCATTACCGAGATGCCGCGTGACGCAGGACCCGGAACCATCGATTGGGATCGCTTCATCGCCAATGCCCCGAAACGACCATTCAACGCGGAGCGTTTCTTTACTTGGCGGTGCTATTGGGACTATGGAACCGGCATTGGAGGTGACCTGCTCAGCCACCTTTGGGACGGGGCCAACATGATCGTGGGCATGGGAATCCCGGAGAGCGCCGTAACCCATGGCGGCCTCTATTTCTGGACGGCCGACCGTGAGGTTCCCGACCAATGGACGGTTCTGTACGACTATCCCAAGCTCAACATGGGGCTGAGCTTCGCGTGTAACTTCCATAACAGCCACGTGGGCGAGATCACGCAGCTTCTGGGACGGGACATGACCGTGGAGGTCAATCACTCGGCCTGCCGGACCTACAGTGCGGAATGGAAGCCGGAGTGGTCGGATAAATCCAAGAAAGCCCGTGCGACGGCATGGCAACTCGGCCTCAACCCCGAGGACGCGGTGGTGCTCCCGGATTACTCCTTCCGGCCGGGAGAACTGCAAGTGACGTCGCATATGCAGGATTTTCTGGATTGTACCCGGTCCCGAAATCTGCCTCGTTGCGGCGTGGACCGGGCCTTTGAGGAAGCCGTCGCCATCCTGATGTCCGTCGAGGCCTTCAAGAAAGAGCGCAAGGTCCGTTGGGACCCGGTCAAGGAGGAGATCGTTTAGCCGACTCACTTGTTTGAACTTCTATATCGCCCGCCGAGGCCGGGACTGGGAAACTGGCCCGGCGGGGCGAGACAGCCGTCCAAGTCCGTTTGCCGCGCCCGCGGCGGGAATTCGTTGCGGCGTTTGAAGAATCGTATTCTCAGGGATCTCAAGACGCCTCGGTTTCCAAGCTAGGGTGGCATCAGCGGGATGCTGGGAGCCGAGGTAGTTATGGTTTGTCCCGCCTGCACTGCCTGCTCCAACCCACGCAGGTGGGGAACGCAGATACGAGCTGCCGGGAATACGCTGCACACAAGTTTTGCACTACGCACAGGGAACGTTTACGAAGATCACGCCTTCTTCGAGATCTGCGACCGGAACGGGATCATGGTGTGGCAGGACTCTTCCATGGCCTGCGCGATTCATCCGCAGACGCCGGAGTTCCTGGAGGTCATGGGGCAGGAAGCAATCTCCGTGGTGAGAAAGCTGCGGAACCACGCCTCCCTGGTGCTCTGGTCGGGGGACAATGAGGTTGATGCATCTTACTATGACGCAGGCCTGGACCCCGCGCACAACAAGATCACGCGGGAGATTTTACCGTCAGTGGTTTTCCAGTGCGACCCTTATCGGACGTATCTACCCAGTTCTCCTTACATGTCGCCGGAAGTGATTGCCACGGGAAATCTTCAGCTCATGCCCGAAGATCACTTGTGGGGGCCTCGCGATTACTTTAAGAGTCCTTTCTATACGGAGCACAAGGCGCACTTCGTGAGCGAAATCGGATACCACGGCTGCCCCAACCTTTCCTCGATCAAACGCTTCATCGATGAGCGACACCGGTGGTCCTGGCAAGACAACCCGCAGTGGATTCTGCACTCCACTGATATGACGGGCAATCCTTATCGGATCAACCTGATGGCCAATCAGGTGAAAGAACTTTTCGGAACAGTTCCTGACAACATCGAGGACTTCATTCTGGGCTCGCAGGTATCGCAAGCCGAAGCCAAGAAGTTCTTCGTGGAGATGACCCGCATAGTCTTCCAGCACTGGCTACCGACCGTGCTCTGGAGGAAGGTTGCCGATGGTACCCCCGCGCGGCCGCCTCGTTGTGCTCAGTCCGAGCCCGCCTTCGGCGCGTGCGCCGCTTTTTGCTTCAGAGACCGCCGGTAACTTGCGAGGAGATTCTCGCGGTTCTGGCGCAGGTCCAGTCCGGTCGGCCCAGCGGGATAAGGTTTGTTGCCCATCATCCCTTTCCAGAGAATGCGGTTGTAGACCGCGGCATCGACGCGATCGGCGTCCGAAAAGTCCATGTCCTTCGTCACTCGCGCCCAGTACTTCGCGTTGTGCGTCGACTTGGGCACGATCAGGCCCGCAGCCTGGGGTGGGAGCGGTAACGATGTGGCGTAGAGATACGTCGAGGGCGTAGCGGTAAAGCTCCAGTTGCTCGGCGAGGTGTTAAAGATGTCGGTCATGGGTCTGGCGAGCGCGTCGTTCAGATTCATGGGCGGGATACCCAAAACCTCTTCCACAGTACGTAAGAAGTCAAGGGTGTTGTAAGGCGTGGACACCACCGCACCCTGTTTCACATAGGCACCCACCACGTAAGCGGTGGTGCGGTGAGAATCGACGTGGTCGCCACCATCCTGCGCGTCGTCTTCAATGACAAAAACCAGCGTGTTGTTCGCGTAGATGCTGCCCGCGATCGTCTGAATCAGCAGGCCTACCGCATAGTCGTTGTCGGCTTCCTGAAGCTCCGGAGTATTCACCAGGTCAATCGCGGTACCGAAGGTCCCGGTGTGATCGTGCCCCATCTCAACGAGGCTCAACGAAGGCAGTCCACCGGTGGCGTAGTGGGCATTGAACTCTCGCAGCCACTCCGTGAAGCGGTAATAATCCGGAAAGTTGGTATCGAAACCACGGTAGTACAGATCGGTAAGTGGAGTGAGGGCAACATTCGCGGGGAAAGCCACGACGGTGCCGGTGGCGAACGGGTCGTGCGTCAGGGGAATGGCCCACTGGGGCACGTTATAGCACGTCGCGTCCACGAAGAACCCGTAGTTACGAACCGTGAGACCCGCTCGTAGCGCGGCGTCCCACAAATGGCCGGTGTTCACTTCATCGTTCGGTCCATCCGGCGCCGCTACGTCCGTCTGTCCCGCCAACATATCCGGATCGTTCGGTGAAAGGGGATTGGCGGCACGGCGCTCGGCGACGGTCGGAAGCGCAACGTTTATGTTGCGATCAAAACCGTTGAAATCCAGGCTGAGCCCGCGGTTGGCATAATTCACCGTGTATTGGTGTTCAACCACGTCGGTGGCGCGAGCCCCGGTGGTCCATGACCAGCCGTCATAACTTACTTCGCTAGTGGCCAAGATGTTGTCGAGGGTGACAAAGGTTAGCGCCAGCTTATGCAGATTGGGCGTGTTCGGCTGTCCAAACTGCACTAAAGATGGATCGCCATTGCTGCCGTTTTCCAGGTCGCCCAGAATCTGGTCGTAAGTCCGGTTTTCCTTCAATACGAAGATAACGTGCTTGATGCCCTGACGCACGGCCGCCATGACGGCGGCGTCGCTCGGGCTCTCGGTGGTCGACAACCGGTTGTTGGTGACCACCTGGGCCGTTAGCGCGGGGAGCTGCGCCATGAGCGTGGCGGTGGGGAAGCTTTGCAGGCCGGCTTTGATACGCTGGGGATTATACTCCTGCGATGGCAAGCAATCGGAGTACGCCGGCAGGCCGTTAAGGCCATAGCAAAAATCAGGATTGGGTCCCGTCGGCGACTTCCCATTGACCACGTACACCCATCTGCCATCGGGGCTGAGGCTCACCGAGTTCGGGTACCAGCCGGTGGGAATGAGGCCCGCGAGATGGTCATTCTGATCTGTTCCCGTCAGCGCCACAACGGCGACGCTATTCAGGTTGCCATTCGTAACGTAGAGTTGCGTTTCATCCGGCGACAACGTAACGCTATTGGTGTTCGCGCCGGTATAATTCACGAGGGATGAAGGCACGACTGACCTGGTAATGGCGATGGTCTCGAGTACGGTATTCTGAAAAATGCCGTCGTTCGGGTTGGTGTCGATGACATCTACGGTATCGGACTGGTCTTCGGCGACATACAGGCGCGTCTGGGCCCTGTTTAGCGTCATCTTGTTCGGTTGGCCTTTAACCGGGATGCGGGCTGTTACCGCTGGCGTCGCCTGGCTCAGATTCACGACGTCGATCTCGCGGTCGCGAATGCTGGAAACATAAGCCCAATTGGTTGTGGTCGCGGTCGATGTGTTCGTCGTGGTAGCGATAACCACCCAGAACGGATATTCGCCGCCCGGAGTGCCCGGCATGGGCGAGCTCGCAGCCCTGCCGGGGCGCAGGTCAAGTTCTCCGGGTTTCTCGGTGGTAAGGGTGCTCACTGGCGTCCAGTTACCCAAGCCTCCCCTGAACACCGATATCGAATCGTTGTAGTAATTGGCTACCACCAGCGTCTGGCCATCATCCGAAACGGCGACGCCGGCGGCGCAAGGCTGTACGCCAAAGCCAACGCCTCCCATAAAGGTGTGGCCCAAGGCAAGCTCGGGCTGCTCCTCCCATGTTGTTCCCGCGGTGTTCAGAGTGAAGGTGTGGATATTGTCCATGCCAGGGTGAGACGGAGAGTAGTTCGCGACGGTATAGGGAGAGCCCGTATAGGGATAGTCACCCATCCCGCTGGACACATAAAAAGCATTGTAACGGGCTTGGCCGTTTACCACGCGCTGTACTGGATCGAAAGCGATTCCGCTATAAGAATTGGGGATCGTCACGACCTCCTGCATGACGGGCGCTCCCGTTGAAATGTCATAGATGAACACGTACTCCTGCGAGTCGTCCCAGTTATAGATCGACCCGTCGGGACTTTGAACGGGTGGGTTGTTGTACACGCGGTTATATCCGCTGGTCAGAACCAGCAGCGTCATGCCATCCGGACTTACCACGGTTGAAACCGCCTGTCCGGCCAACCAATCCTTGCCATTTACGGTCAGACCGGTGTCCAGCGGTACGAACTGGGAGCCCGGAGGCGCCAGCGGCGTGATCCATTGGTTCAAATTGGGGATGTACTGGACTCCGGCGCCCGCCGCATTTACCGTGAGAGTCAGAGTGGCCATGGCGCTGCCAGTCATGTTGGAAGCCGTTACCGTGTAACCGGCCGCGGCCGCCACGGCCGTGGGGTATCCGGTGATGATACCCGTGGCGTCGTCCAGGCTTAAGCCGGCCGGAAGGGCTGGGCTGACACTGTACGCGGTCGCTGGACCACCGGTGCTAGAAGGAATGTTCGGGGGGATCGGCGTCCCTACGGCGTAAACCGCCGTGCCCGGGGTGTAGGACAGGCCCGCAGGGGCTGCGACGTTCACCGTGATGCTCAGGGAAGCCGTAGCGTTGCCGCTAGAGTTGGAGGCCGTAACCGTGTAGCTGGCCGTGGCGGTGACAGCCGTCGGAGTTCCGCTGATAACACCCGTGCTGGTGCTCAGATTCAAGCCTGTCGGTAGGGTCGGGGTTATACTGTAGGCGGTTGCCGCGCCGCCGCTGCTGGTGGGGCTGTTTGGAGTAATCGCCGTCCCCTGGAAGTAGTCCGCCGTCATGGTTGTGTAGCTGAGTGCCGAGGGCGGCTGCACAACTGGAACGGGAGCGCCACCCCCACCACACCCGCAGAGAAGAAGTAACACCGCGGTCAAAGGAAGACCAAGCCATTGAATCGATCGCATGAATATCTCCTTTATAGTTGCCGTCGGCACCCTGATAGGGTGCGCCGTTTCGTTCCCTGTCATAAATTAACCACCGATTTCACTCGATAAACGCATCGTCGAAATCCGCTCATGATCCGCCTTTTGGCCATTACTAAAATTGAGGAGCCGTGACCGGCAGCGTGGCGGAGTTGATGCCTTCGCACTGGGAGGAG
>PMYF01000680.1 GCA_003171295.1 Acidobacteriota bacterium
GACAAAATAGCGCAAATGTCGGATCTCGACCATTAATATTCGCCGCGTCTTAATATACTACAAATATTATATTGGACATGCTTAAAGGAGCGTGTCTAAACTAACAATCACACCCTGGTTCTGGCATGTAAGTCCTTAGCGTTGAAATGCCTAGGCATACCCTGGCAAGTCTGATCTATGTGGATTGTACGTCTCGCTCTTCGCCGGCCCTACACCATTGCAGTTATGGCTTTGTTCATTGTGTTCATGGGGATCCTGTCCATGAGCAGGATGATCGCCGACATATTTCCGACCATCGACATCCCGGTGGTCATGGTGGTGTGGAGTTACGGAGGGTTGTCGGCACAGGAAATGGAGCGCCGCGTCATCCTGATCTCAGAGCGTGCTTACTCCACCGGCGTCAACGGAATTGAGCACATCGAGTCGGAATCAATCCCCGGCATTGGTCTGATGAAGATTTACTTCCAGCCGGGATCGGAAGTGGGCGGCGCGATTGCCCAGATCTCCGCCACGTCAGAAACCATTCTGCGGATATTACCGCCCGGGATGCAAGCTCCCGGTATCCTCCAATTCAACGCTTCCAATGTCCCGGTTGCGCAACTGACGCTTTCCAGCGACACGATGCCGGAGCAAAACATCGCAGACTACGCCCTGAATTTCATCCGCGTACAGTTGTTCACGATTCCGGGCATTGCCCTTCCCGGCCCTTACGGGGGAAAACAGCGCGAAATCACCGTGGACGTCTTGCCGAAGGAGCTGGCCGCCAAAGGGCTTTCCGCTTGGGATGTCGTGAACGTCATCCAGTCGTCGAACGTTATTGTCCCGGCAGGGACGGCCCGCATTGGGGGAACTGAGTACAACATCGTGCTCAATTCCAGCCCCTCGGCGGTGAGGGAATTCGATCAGATTCCCGTCAAGGTGGTGGGGGGAGCGCCCGTCCTGCTGGGCGAAGTGGCCCGGGTGGAGGACGGATTCGCCGATCAGGTGAACATGGTGCACGTGAACGGCAAGCGGGCTGCTTATCTGGCCATCCTGAAGCACTCCGATGCTTCCACTTTGGCCGTGGTCGATGCGGTCCGCAACATCCTCCCGCTCGTAAGGGCGGCGGCGCCCCCGGATCTGGGCATCAAGATGGATTTCGACCAGTCCGTGTTCGTGCGCGGAGCCATCACAAGTGTCGTTCGCGAAGCTATCCTGGCCTCCGTGCTCGTCTCGCTGATGATCTTCATTTTTCTGGGAAACTGGCGCAGCATGGTCATCGTCTGCACGTCGATTCCCCTCTCCATTCTGGTGGGAATCATCGGCCTGAAGCTCACGGGCAATACCTTCAACATCATGACGCTGGGGGGCCTGGCGCTGGCCATCGGAATGCTTGTGGATGACGCCACGGTGGAAGTCGAGAACATCCATCGCAATCTTGCCCTCGGGAAACCTCTTACCGTGGCGATCCTTGACGGCGCAAGCCAGGTGGCTGTGCCCGCCATCGTCGCCACGCTGGCCATCTGCATCGTTTTCTTCCCCGTGGTACTGCTCTACGGTCCGGCGCGTTTCCTGTTTACTCCCCTGGCGCTCTCCGTGGTGCTCTCCATGCTGGCGTCGTACTTGCTCTCCCGCACTCTGGTCACCACCATGTACCGCAAACTCATGGTCGGGCATGGGGATCAGGCAGCACGAGCCGGGCACGATAGCAAGGTTTCGCTGGTCGCGCGCTTCTCGGCCGCCTTCAACCGCGGCCGCGACCGCGCCTTCGACCGCTTCCGCGAGGGTTACGGCCGTGTGCTGGAGACCGGCCTCTTACACCGTGGCTTTACCTTGACCATCGCGGCTTTAATCGCCTTGGCGTCGCTGCCACTGATCTTCCTGGCGGGCGAGGATTTCTTCCCCAGCGTGGACGCGGGCTTGATGAAGTTGCACTTCCGCGCGCCGGTCGGCACCCGCATCGAGGAGACCGAGAAGATCATTTTGCAGGTTGAAGACCGCATCCGGGCCATCATCCCCCCCGATGAGCTCGACGCACTGAATGACATGATTGGTGTTCCCTCTTCCTACAACCTGGCTTATGTGCCCAGCGAGAGCGTCGGTCCTATGGACGCCGAAATCTCCGTCGCCCTCAAGCGCGAGCATCGCCCGACTATCGGCTACATGCACGAAATTCGCCGCGTCCTGCAGCACGATTTTC
Organism: Acidobacteriota bacterium; assembly: GCA_003171295.1. GTDB lineage: Bacteria > Acidobacteriota > Terriglobia > UBA7540 > UBA7540 > Bog-366. The sequence goes on from PMYF01000680.1 coordinate 2,180, forward strand.
CGGGCTCGAGTTTCTGGTTCCAACCGGCCGACATCGTCACGCAGGTTCTGAATTTTGGCCTGGCCGCTCCGATCGATATTCAGGTGCAGGGTCTGGACTTCAACCAGACCTATCCCCTCACCAGGCGTTTGCGTTCCGACCTCGAGAGGATTCCCGGCGTCGCCGATGTTCATATCGCCCAGGTGCTGAACTACCCTACGATCAAGGTTGATGTTGATCGCGTGCGTGCGGCGCAGATCGGTTTGAGCCAGCGCGATGTGGCCAACACCCTGCTGACTTCGCTCTCTTCCAGTTCCCTAATCGCGCCTTCTTATTTCTTGAACCCCGTCAACAACGTGAACTACATCGTCGCCGTGAAAGTACCCCTCGAAGAGCTCACCTCCCTCGAGAGTTTGAGTTCCACGCCTATCACGGGGCCGGGCGCCGCCACCCTTCTCCAGCCGGGCGGCCTGCCCGCTCCCACAGACCTTCCCGAACTCAGCTCCGAAACCCTGGGCAGTATCTCATCCGTGAACCGCGCGGTCACGCCCAGCGCGATCTACCACTACACGGTCCAGCGCGTCCTGGATGTGGAAGCCAGCGTGGAGGGGCGAGACCTGGGGTCGGTCATTCGGGACATCCGCGCCAAGATCGCAGCACTGGGCAAACTGCCGTCCAGCATTCAGATCAACATCCGCGGGCAAAACCAAGTCATGGAGGAATCCTTCCGCAGCCTGCTGCTGGGCCTGCTGGTGGCGATCGTGCTCGTCTATTTCCTGATGGTGATTCTCTTCCAGTCCTGGATCGACCCTTTCATCATCATGTTCGCCGTGCCCGGCGCCATTGTGGGAATCCTCTGGATGCTGGCCGCAACGGGAACCACGATCAATGTCGAATCGTTGATGGGCTCTATCATGGCGGTAGGCATTGCGGTGTCGAACTCGATTCTGCTGGTCAGCTTTGCCAACGACCTTCGCGTGGAACGCGGCCTCTCAGCATTGGAAGCCGCCTTGGAAGCCGGCAAAACGCGCCTCCGCCCGGTGCTGATGACCGCGCTCGCCATGATCATCGGCATGGTCCCCATGGCTCTGGCGATGGGTGAGGCCGGGGAGCAAAACGCACCTTTGGGCCGGGCCGTTATCGGCGGCCTGCTGGTGGCGACCCTCGTGACCCTGTTCGTTGTCCCGGTAATCTATTCCCTTCTCCGTACGGGAGCGGTCACCAAGCACCTGCTCGAAGAACGATTCCTGGCCGAGGAGCGAGGGGAACAGCCGGCACAATAGGAACTCTGTATGAGCGATCCAAGACCCAAGCACTGGCTGGCGGCGATTAGCCTCTACATTTTCGGAGGCCTGCTCTTCCTCGCCTGCGTGGGGCTGGCATATCACCTCTGGACGAGTAAGAAAGTGAGCCTGGCGAAAGAAGGACAATCCCGCGCCGCGACGGCGGAGGCCGGGCCTCGCGTGGCTGTGATCAGTGTCGAGGAATCACCCCGCGAGCGGGTGGTTTCCCTGCTGGGTGAAGCGCGGCCCTTTGTGAGCGCCACCCTCTACGCCAAAGTGAGCGGATACCTGAAGCAGATCAACGTTGACAAAGGCGACCGCGTCAAGGCCGACCAGTTGCTGGCGGTAATCGAATCGCCGGAACTCGATCAGCAGCACCAGGCATCCGTCGCCGACGCCAAGAACAAGCGCCTCAACGCCGAACGGGCCCGCACCCTCGCCAAGCGTGACATGATCTCGCAGCAGGAAGCCGACACGGCGGGCGCCGACGCGGAAGTGGCGGAAGCGAACGTTAGCGCCCTCGCCGCGCAGAAATCCTATGAGGTCATTCGCGCGCCGTTTGCAGGCGTGGTGGTGGCGCGCTACGCCGATCCGGGCGCTTTAGTGCAGAACGCCGCCACTTCCCAAACCAGCACCCTGCCTCTGGTCACGGTGGCGCAGACCAATGAATTGCGCGTTTACGTCTATCCGGATCAGCGTGACGCGCATTTCATTCGCGTGGGTGATCCCGCGGAAATCACTCCCCCGGAGCGGCCGGAGTTGCACCTGCACGCCAGCGTAACCCGGATCAGCGGCCAACTGGATACGCGCACTCGTACCATGCTCACGGAGATCGACTTCAATAACACCGCCGACGTGATTCTGCCCGGCAGCTTCGTGCAGGTCATTCTGCGGATTCGACAGGCAGGCTCAGGCGGCCTCGAGATTCCTGCCGAGTCCCTCATCCTGCGGAAAGACAAGCCCTTTGTGGCCATCGTCAAACCCGACAACACGATTACCTTCCAGGCCGTCGTGATCGGCGTGGATGAGGGCCCGCACGTANNGAATCGTCTCCGGGCTGAAGAAGGGTGAGCGCCTTGCTTTGAACCTCGGGGATACCCTGTCCGAGGGAAGCCACATCCAGCCCATAGCGGCAGGGGGGCGCTGACCACGGGAATGCCGGCCCGCAGGTCACCCAACCGGGCACACATCCCGACAGCCCTCTCCCCTCGCGGGAAAGGATGCCCGAGGTACAAGGGAGGGGACCCCGAGCGCCGGGGGTAAGGGGGTCCCTGAAACGGAAGGAGTTGCCACATTGTGTCC
>PMYF01000884.1:0-1997 GCA_003171295.1 Acidobacteriota bacterium
GCCATCCTCGAGCCGGAGGAGCGAAAGACCTTTGATGACTTCAAGCGCTTGGCTGAACTCTTCAACAAAGCCGGGGAGCAGACCAAGAAGCTCGGCATTCAATACTGCTATCACAATCACAATTTCGAGTTCAAGAAATACGGCGATACGACCCCGTACGATTACCTTTTGAAAACGCTCGATCCGAAACTTGTCAATTTTGAGATGGACTGCTTCTGGGTGACACACGCCGGGCAGGATCCGGTCGCATATATGAAGAAGCACCCGGGCCGGTTCCCGTTGCTTCACATTAAAGATATGAAGGATAAACCCGCGCCCACGCAGGAGTTTGACCCGAGAATGGGTCTCTTTGCGCCTGTGGGTCACGGCAACATAGAGTGGAAGCGCATCTTCGCGGCCGCACCCGCCGGAGGCATGAAGCACTTCTTCGTCGAACAGGACGAATGCGAGCAGCCTCCGCTCGAGGCTGTGAAGATGAGCTACGAATTCCTTCACGGCATGACGTAGGACTCCTNNTCGGAGGCGGTCGTTCCCATAATAAAGGCCGCCTCCTCCCGGCGCTCTCCCAACCTTTGTGGCGCGCCCCCCGGGGGATTACTTCAGGTCTTCTCGCCGATTGCGCGGAGGGCTGGGTCTCACCTCTTCATCGAAGTCCAGCCCGGACACACCCTGCTGGAGTTCCTTCTTCAGAAGACTGGTATATTCCTTGAACGCGGCCTCGGCAGCGCCGTGCATGGACTCAACAACGGAGTGCATCATTGCGATGAGCTGGCGCCGCATTTCTTGCATCTCGGCGGATATCAGCGGCACGCTCTCCAGGGCAGGCTGCAGGGTGCCCTTAAGCGTCTGGATCTGTGCCTCCAGGCTTTCCACATCCTCCCGCGCGGCGTTGAGCCGCTCACTAAGGACCCGCACTTGCTGTTCCAGGGGGCTGACCTCCTGCGCCTTGGCAAGAGCGGCGCGGTGGCGCAGATCGACTTCCATTTGCAGGCCAATCTGCTGCGCGACCTTCTCCAGCCGATCCTGGAATTGTTGGGCTTCCGCATCTGCAGTTTTCTCGAGTTGCTGGAAGAGGCGGGTGGGGGTTCCCTCAGATTTCGCCGTCGGTTCGCCGGTAGGACTTTCGCTCGCCGGAGAAGCGGGTCTCGCCTCGGCGATACCGGCCTCCGGGCGTGCTGGGCTCAGGGCAGGAGCGGCACCCGGCCCTGGCGATTCTTCTCCGATGGCCCCGGGGTTCCAATCACTCGGGGGGAACTCAATACCCCAGATGTTCTCCGCCTCAAGCAACTGCAGGCCCACCTCGTTACCGGCGTCCCGCTTTTCACCAAGCCATACGACGCTCGCCTTTGCCACGGTCCCCAGAGCCCGGTTCTCAACGGAAACCTCCGAGCCCATGCTCAACTGCTGAGCCGTCACAATCTTTGCGCCGTGCTTGTTGACCACGAGCGTACGTGCATTTTCCTGGAATTCCTTGCGGTTGACGTCCTTGCCTGTGATCACAATGGGGATAGAGATGAACAGACGCGTGCTGCGACGCCCTTTGGCTGACTGGCTATCATTCATGGCGTATGCTTCGAAGCAAGAGTTACGCAGCGATTATAGAGGAGAGGCTGCAGAAGAACAACCAAAACCCTGGCCTTCTGGCAGGTCACCTTGATGGCTCCCCAACCGACGATCAACGCCCCGCGAACTATTCCCGCGCCCAGGCGCTTCATGACCCCAAGGGAAGAAGCTGACCTTTCTCCAAGTGGCGAGTCACCGTGGCGTGGCGTGCAGCCCGCGGGTCATGTGTCACCATGATGATCGTTTTTTTGAATTCGTGGTTCAGCCGGGTCAGGATATCCAGCACTTCTTCAGCGGAGTGCGCGTCAAGGTCACCGGTGGGTTCGTCCGCCACCAGCAGCGTGGGGTCGGTCACAATCGCGCGGGCGATGGCCACCCGCTGCTCCTGTCCACCCGAGAGCTGGCGCGGATAGTGTTGAATGCGGTCTTCGAGA